>NZ_JCAALS010000037.1:0-59043 GCF_059686975.1 Paenibacillus xinjiangensis
GTCAAGTTCTTTTAATCTTTTTCACGCAAAAAAAGAGCAGGCTATCTTTCGATAACCTGCTCTTTTACATAGTTATTTGGTTCAGCACCTTAACTTAATGACATTGACCCGTCAGGGTGGCCTTTGATCATCTCATGTATACCCGATTGCAGAACGAATGAATATCCCGTTAGGTGCCGCAAAAGGTTTGGTAAGGCGCTGCTGATTGCTCTGGCAGCTTGGCATACTCTTCTTGTTCAGGGGAATGTGCAAATGGGTCTGCCAGAACCTGAAGCAGCTGCTCCATAACGCTATAGTCACCATGCTTCACAGCTGCTTCCAGTGCCGCCTCCACGCGGTGGTTGCGCGGGACGACCGCAGGGTTGCTGCTGCGCATCAATTCGTACGAATCAGCTAACGATTCTGACTGCCTGCTTCTTCTCGCCTGCCAATTCTCCAGCCATTGCTCGAATTCAGGAATGTCCCAGAGAGCCGTATCCTCCAGCTTATCAAATGTTAATGCAAGGAACGTATTCGTATAGTCTGCACCATGCTGCTCCATCAATACAAGAAGCTCTCTAATTAGAGCCTCATCTTCCTGCTCTTCCTTGTATATCCCCAGCTTCGCTCTCATCCCTGCAAGCCATTCCTTATCGAACAGCTCTGGGAATTCGGACAAAGCCTCCTGAGCGATTGCAATCGCCTGCTCCTGATTATCATGCAATAACGGCAATAGGGTCTCCGCCAATCTCGTAAGATTCCAACCCGCAATATTAGGCTGATTGCCATACGCATAGCGGCCTTGGCTGTCGATGGAGCTGAATACCGTCGCAGGGTCATACACATCCATGAAAGCGCAAGGCCCATAATCGATGGTCTCCCCGCTAATGGTCATATTATCGGTGTTCATCACCCCATGAATAAAGCCCACCAGCTGCCACTTGGCAATCAGCGAGGCTTGACGCTTAATAACCTCCTGCAGCAGACGAAGATAACGGTCATCACCCTCCTCTATGTCTGGATAATGCCGCTGCAAGGTGTAATCCGCTAGGTCCCGAAGTTCCTCTACGGTACCCCGACCCGCCGCATATTGGAAGGTACCTACGCGAAGGTGACTGGCCGCGACGCGAGTTAACACAGCGCCAGGCAGCAGTGTTTCACGAATGGTCGTCTCTCCCGTTGTCACAACTGCAAGACTGCGTGTGGTCGGAATGCCCAGTGCGTGCATAGCTTCGCTGATGATGTACTCGCGGAGCATCGGACCAAGTGCCGCACGTCCATCTCCACGGCGTGAATATGGTGTGGGACCGGAGCCTTTCAGCTGAATATCGTACCGCTTTCCTTCGGGCGTAATCTGTTCCCCGAGCAGCAGAGCACGGCCGTCTCCGAGCATATTCAGATGCCCGAATTGATGCCCCGCATAAGCTTGAGCCAGCGGCAAAGCCCCATCAGGAATTTGATTGCCTGCGAACACCGCGATACTATCAGGGCTCTCCAGCTCCTCCGCGTTCAATCCCATCGATGCTGCGAGTGGCTCATTCAGCACGATTAGCTTCGGCTCACTTACCGGGGTCGGGCTAAGACGAGTAAAGAATATCTCAGGCAGACGGGCATAGCTGTTGTCGAAATGCCAGCCTGCATCTATGGCTTCTGTATCCTTGGTCATTCGGATCTCCTCCTTGCCATTCTCTAATGTAAACCTCTCACTAAATATTATACCCCCTCACGATCAAGTTAGCGCCTGATTATTGCTACTCATTCATACTCACTCTCTAATTGTTCGACAAGGTACAGGAAAACACCCTCCCGGGCAAGCTGCCGGGGAGGGTACCTCTTTGTTCATTCAGCCATTAGAGTGAATAGGCTTCCAGCAGCTTTCTAAGAGATGCTTGCTGTTCACTCAGCCAATTATTTCGAGTATAGAATTGGTGAAGCATGTAGTTAAAGTTCTGTTCAATGCTCATCCCTGCGTTATGCTGACCTATATAAATATGGAGAATACATCTGCGTCAAGCGCTGAATCGCCGCTATTTCTTCTAATGAAGGTTTATGATATTCTGTATAGCCCTTGATGAAGGCCTCCGCCAAGTCCCAAGAGCCATCCGATAGCTGCAGGACATGATTAAGGCAAATAACAAACTCCATAATTCCAATATCCATGGAAACGAAGTCATAATCAAGCACACCACTGATGGTATCGCCCTGAGACAATAAATTAAACACCAATACATCATGATGCACGAGCTGTCTAGGCAATTCCTTCAGTTGGAGAGCTATCTCTCCTGCAGATGATACGATATCTCTATATAACGCTACATAATCTTCGGGCATGGAGAACGGCGGTTGTTCAAAAAATGTCGTTATCGCGTGATGATCGGCAAGAGAGTGGAGATTATAAATGTCCAGGAATGATGTTCCTTGATAGGTCAGCCGTTCCGTAGAGCAGCTCCCCAGCGCTAAGAAAAACTCTCCCACCACCCGACCATACTCTGTCACTCGCTGCACCTCTGACAGCTTCGGTACCTTTCCCTCTAGAAATGAAACGATTACACCCAGCGTGCCATCCGACAATTGCGCATATCCGTCCCCAGTGAGAGTGCGAAGAAATACAGGTACTTGGAACGAAAGCGCTTGAGCACTTAGCTGTGCGGTAATCGATGCTTCCAGCTCGATACTCGGGATATGCTTCATATATCGATTATAGAGACGAGCAACATATTTATCCCCACTGATGCTGACGATCTTCGTAGCGTTGGTCAGGCCAAATGGTGTGGAGTCAATCGTATAAGAAGGAGCATTGAAATAACAATGAATTAACTCATCAAGTAGGTCCTGTATGATCGCATCCCCCATTATCTTTTTCTCCCGATATATAGCAAATGCGAGGATATTCCGAGTACAGATGGATCTCGTGCCATGGAAATCAGATGATCGTTCAGCCTATCCTGCTCGCCTTGCTCTATCCAATATTGCTGCTGCTCGTTCGAGAGCATGCTGCTAATACTAGAAGAACCTATAAGATCAACGGTATCGAACCCATTCTTCTCCATAAAAGGCTTGATCTCATCGATGTTAAACTCAAGCGGCTCCCGATCCAGCCTTCCCCATTCATCGAACCCCGTGTAATATTCAACGATATGATCCATCTCCCTAATCCCTTCCCATCTGGCTAGAATCGACCAGTCCACCAATCCGTTCTCGAATCATGGCAGCCAGATTGGCCATTTGTTCATCTGGCAGTGCGCCTGACGCCATTTGGCGTGCCGCAGCCGGAACATACCAAGCCCTTATATCCTCCTCCGTCGCTCCAGAGAGCCTGCAATATTCATCAACGAACACCCTGTAAGCCGGCTTCCGCCACTCTTGAAAAAACGTTAGTACATCCTTCGGCGTATCTGATGACAGAACCGCATATTCGAGCATTACGCATACCTCTGCGACATCTGCCGCTGGATTGCCAATCGAGGCATGCATCCAATCAATCATAATGCCCTCGCCATCTCTTACAATCAGATTATTCGGATTCGTATCCCCGTGGCAAAGCTGACGCTTATCCGGCAATTGATCCATATAAGCGTGGATGGCGCTCATCTCATCATCGTTGAACACCTGTGGACGCCCGATGATTCCTTTCAGATGCTCTCTCTGCTCAGTAACAATACCGGTGGTATCCGCTTGATGGATCGCATACAGCACTCTTGCGAATTGCCGCAGATCATCATCCTCATCGTCAGGATTAATCCTCTGGAAGGTGTACAGCTGCTCGAACAGCCGCTCTATGACTGTACTCCCTATAATCTTCTCGAATACAATACCGGGACGCCCATCCCATACAACCTGCTTATATGGCTGTGCGGCTGGCAGCTGCCTTTCCCAGGCAGCTGTACTATTGCGGTATTCGAGCTGAGCCTTTTCCAGCGTTGTATTCTTATGGAATAGCTTGATGACTTGGTCATCTCCACCCCATTCATAGACCTCGCAGCTCGAACCAGCTGCTACTTGCTTACCAAGCATCGTCAACGGAATGGCCCCTTTCCGAATCTAGCATCCTTATTAATATCCATATATTATCATTTTTGTGACTTGAATAGTATCGTTCATTAGCATGCCATTATAAAAACGGTCCAATAGCAAACAATAGGATCGACAAATCTTTATTTTAAACTTACTATACTTGAGAAACATTAAAAAATTAAGTAAACTAATAGTAAGCTGAATACCATGACAAGAGGAGGTCCTATCGTGACCATGGAAATAGGAATAAGTACGTTTTTGGAAGCATCACCTAATCCTAGGACAGGCAAGGCCGTCAGCCATGCCGAACGTTTAAGACAAGCTGTTGAGGAGATTGTGCTGGCTGATCAAGTCGGCCTGGATGTATATGGCATCGGAGAGCATCATCGCGCGGATTATGCAGGCACTGCTCCAGCTGTAGCCTTAGCTGCAGCTGCAGGCTTAACCAAAAATATTCGTCTTACAAGCGCTGTTACCGTATTGTCCTCGGAAGATCCTGTACGCGTCTACCAGTCCTTCTCCACCTTGGATGCTGTCTCTAACGGCAGAGCTGAGATTATGGCTGGACGCGGCTCTTTTATAGAATCCTTCCCGCTATTCGGATATAGCCTGGATCACTATGAGCAATTATTCGAAGAAAAGCTCGACTTACTGCTGAAGATCAGAGAATCCGAGAAGGTAACTTGGCGCGGCGAGCATCGCCCGGCGATTAATAACCTCGGCGTGTATCCACGCTCCGTCCAAGATCCGCTGCCTGTATGGATCGCAAGCGGCGGCAGCCCGGAATCGGCTGTTCGCGCAGGTATGCTCGGACTTCCTATCGTATTCGCTATCATCGGAGGAATGCCCGAGCGCTTCGCACCGCTCGTCAACCTCTACAAGCAGGCTGCCGCTAAGGCGGGGCATGATCCGAGCAAGCTATCGATCGCTTCTCATTCGCATGGCTTCGTGAGCGATACGACACAGAAGGCGCAGGAATCCTTCTTCCCTGCGATGGAAGAGCAGATGAATGTCATCGGACGCGAGCGTAACTGGCCGCCATATACCCGTGAATCATTCGATTCTTCTTGCAGCCTAAGAGGAGCATTGTATGTCGGTGATCCTGAATACGTGGCAGAGAAAATGATATTACTGCACAAAAATCTAGGCCTCACTCGCTTCTTCCTGCATGTAGATGTGAGCGCTATGCCACATAACGAGGTCCTGCGCGCCATCGAGCTGCTCGGCACCAGAGTAGCTCCAATCGTACGCAAGGAGCTTGCTCGACTGGAGTCAGCGAAGACGGAATAGACGCTTAGCTAATCTATAGCCATATTCCACACGACAAGCCCCTCGCGATATTGCGAGGGGCTTGTTCTCCGTATACGGTGAAATAACAAGAATGTTATTGGTTTATTCGGCATAGCTGCGATACTGTTCATAGAGCTGCCGGATTTCCTGCGAAGGCTGCAAGCCTAGCTCATGAAGCAGCAATCGTGCGTAGTGCTCATAGTAATGATGCAGCGCCTGTCGATCTCCCATAGCTCCGAGTATATGCAGCAATAGAAGATTCGACTCTTCTTCAAATTCGTTGAGGGATACGATTCTTCTGGCAATCTGTACCGCTTCTCTATACCGCTGCTGAGCTAGCAGCCATCTGGCTAGACGCTTGGCTAACGAATCGTACTGAATCGCCAGTCTCTCACGTTCCGCAGCTGCCCACTCGTACGATTTATCCTCGAACAGCTCACCCGCATATTGTTTCTCTTGCTTTATGGCTGCCGCTTCGTTGGCTGCGTTGATCTCGACTAATGCCTTCATGCCCTGCTCGAATGCAATAAAATCAACATCAGCCTGATCGATATCCACACGGTATTGTTCTTGTGCCGAGATGACCATCTCCTTCAGACCATGCGGTGTCAACGCTTTCCTAAGCTGATACACTGCCGTGTTGAGATAAATCTCCGCATTCTTATGAGGCATCTCTGGGAAAATATGTTCCAGTATTCGGACTTTAGAGACACCTCGCCCATGATTAACAAGCAAATATGCGAATAACTCCATACTTTTTTTAGAAATCCATCTCACTACACCCGCTTGCTCGCTGCTCACCTCATAACAGCCTAACCCCCGAACCGTCAGTCGATTAGCTGTATGGTAGCCTCCAACACCCAATGAAGCGCTGTTTCTGCTAGCTGCTTGTGTAATCGTCTGAGCCAGGCGCTTTCTAGAAATCGGCTTAACCATATAGTCGAGTGGATAAACATCATAAGCTTGAAAAGCGAATTCGGAGTGGGAGGTTGTAAATACGATATCCATTCCGCCTTGAAGCATGCGTAAGCTGCGGGCCAGCTCTAACCCATCATCATCAGCAATCTTGATATCGAGGAAGGCAATATCCACGGCACTGTTTCGAACGAACTCCTGTGCATCTGCAGCATTCAGGAAGCTTCCTACAAGCTCTACGCCTTCCATTCCCGATAGCAGCCGCTTCATAGCGAGCAGCATGGCAGACTCATCGTCAACAATAAGAACTTTCATCACTCTATTCTGTCCTTCATGGTGAAGTAAAATATGCTCCCCTCCCCCTCTATGCTCTCCGCCCATAAGCTTCCTCCGCTTAATTGTACGAACTGTCTGGTTACAAGTAGTCCAAGTCCCGCTCCCTTCTCTCCAAGGGTTCCAGCCAATGAGCCAAGCTGCTTCTCACCAAACAGCTGACGAACCTGCTCCTCGTTCATCCCTACTCCGTTATCACGGACCGATAGGATAACCATTTCCCCCGATAGCTGGGCATTCACGTGGATTGAGCCGCCCAGTCCGGTAAACTTAATAGCGTTAGATAACAAATTACGCATAATTAATCCAAGCACCTCCCGGTCAGCCCACACACACATGTCCGCTTCAATGGAATAAGTTACACTTATATGTTTAGCCTCACTTTTAATGTGCAGCAAATGAAAGCATTCCTCCACAATCTCAGACAACTCCAATAGCTGTGGACGAAGCACCACGTCCTCCCGCTGACTGCGGAACCACTCTAACAAGTTATTAGACATTCCAAGCGTATTGCGGATCTGGTCACCTAGCGCCTCAATGATCTCTCGATGCTCCTTAGCGAAGCCGTCTCTGTCTGTTTCTAAAAGCTCTACTAGTTGAAACTGTAAGGCTAGTGGACTACGAATATCATGCGATACAATCGTAAATAATTGATCCTTCAGCTGATTGAGTTCAGCAATCTGCTCCAAATGCCGCTGCTTCTCTGTAATATCGAAGATAAGAGAGATGCTGCCCTGCGCCTGCTTGCGCCCTTTATGCAGTGGATATACGTTTACACTGTACATTCTTCTTTCACCGCTAAGCACAGCGTCGATCTCTACGCTGCCATGCTTCATAGACTTGCTTAAGCTATACCACTGCGGCCAAGGAGCCAATAGCTCTGTTAAATCCCGATCATAGATAGCCGCATGACCCATCTCTGCAAACCACTGTGAAGCCTGTTTATTGCTGTCGATAATCTTGCCTGAAGCATTCGTAATGACAATACTCTCCTCAAGCGTATCCAGTACAGCATCCCTAGCGAACGGAACAATCGAGAAAAACTTATAACGCATGGCAATGATTAGCATAATCATACCTGTAAACCCACAGTAAACCGACAATCTCAGCAGCCATGACGACATTTCAGGAATTATAAATTTTACGATTTCAAGCACCAGCGGGAATGAGCCGAGCACTAGAACCCACATCCCTGGCTTACGAAAATCGTTACGGATATTCTTCACATATCGGAATAACAAATAAATACATACAGCCACTATACAATAACAAAAGAGAGTGAACATGATCGAATAAATAGTCCTCGTCGTCACTAATTGACCGTTATAGAGCTGGGCCGTGCGGAAAATCAAATGAAGCTGAGGATCCAGCCATACCAGGAGTGACCAGAGTGCGAATACAGTGAACAGCACAATCTTCCATCGGAGCTTTAGAACCTTGTCATAACCGATCAAATAATAAACAAATAGAATCAAGAAAGGCATCATTAAATTAAGCATCGTATGCTGAACATTCCGGAATATAAGCTTTACCATTAATAAAGAGCTGCTCTTCTCCATGATAATAGCACTTGAATAAATCATTCTGCACACGGTCAATCCGATGAGGTAGCTTACACCACGTTCTTTTCTAAAACCGTATTCAGAAAATAATATGATGCCCATCATGATCAACGAGGTAAGCATAGCCACAAGCTCTACGGTGGAATCCATAAGGAAAATCCTTTTATTTATGACATCGATGAAGGAATATTTTTTATTATATTTCTCTCAATATAGTATACAGAGTCATAGACTTCAATATATTGTAAGTCATTATTCATCAAAAATGCTAATTATTCGACAAATACATCTACACAAAAAGGCCCCCTTGATATACAAGGGGGCCATCCATATAATTTGTACTGCTTTTTTCAGCTCATCTGCAGGCTATTTATTTCTCTACCTCTAATAAAGAGTTTTCCACAGCCGTAGAAGCACGACAGCAGCTTCGGCTCTGGTTGTCACTCCGTTAGCCACGAATTGGTTACCTTCCCGGCCTTCTATTAACCCGTTACTATGAGCATTTATAACATAGGCTTTCGCCCAGGCTGGTATGCTGGCATCATCAGCAAAAGAAGTTTCTCCGTTGTTGTCAGACTGCCACTTCATTGCCCTGGACACCATCGCAGCCATTTCTGCTCGATTTACCGTCTGCTGCGGGCGTAATGTTCCATCGGAATATCCTTCAAGAATTCCCTCGGCTACTGCTGTTTGGATCGCTTGTCGTGCCCACTGAGGAATACTGTCCTTGTCGCTGAAAGACATGGAATTCGCTTCATCACCTATAGGAATTTGAAGGGTACGCAGAAGCATAACAGCGAACTCCGTACGTGTCACATTGTCATTCGGCACAAAGGCATCGGCATTTATTCCCTCCACAATCCCCAGCACTGCCGCTTCGCAAATATCTGAGTTCGCCCAATGATTCGCAATATCTGTAAATGTACATAGGTTCGCATGATTAGCCGTACGATTAACGGTTAACGTATACGTCTTGACGGCTCCATTCTCAGCTTGAACCGTGATCGCAAACACATTGATTCCCATTGCCACAGGAACAGTAGTCGTCTCCCCTATGCGTTCTCCCAGCAGCTTAACGACTGCCTTGGAGTGAGCAGGTACCAATTGTAGATCAATCTGCTGCGCATCTGTCTCCGCTGCATACTCTGTTGTCTGAGACGTGAATGCAGGCGTTAGTGCGATTACCTTCCCAGATGTAGATACGTTCAAGCTATCTAGGTTTGCATTACTAGAGAGAGCTGTAGTTGGCGGCTTTGCTGCCGCGCTCACTGTAACCGTAGATGATTGATCTACTACCTCCACGCCGTTCAGATAAACGGTTAGTGTAAAGTTTTGGGCATTTTGAGTCCCGTTGTGCGGAAGAGTGACCGTCGCTGTCGCACTTGTGCTGCTGCTGACGGCTGCTGTTGCGGCTTCAACTCCATCCACATATACCTTCACTGACTGCCCAGTTAGGTTAATCCCTGTTAGGGTAGCTGTTAGATTGCCCCCAGCGCTTGGCAGGCTGGTTGGGTTAACCGATATACCGGTAACTACAGGCACAGCTACGATAAAGTTAGTCTTTGCCGCGTCAAGCGTATTGCCATTTGCATTAGCGACCACATCCCCAGCAACATGAACCTCGTATACACCATCGTCAAGCGTGTCATTAAACGTCAGCTTAAAGGCTCGCGAAGACTCGTCATAGGTTGGCGTATAGTCGGAGAATGCTGCGCTATCCTTAGTCATGCTAATCAGAGGCAATGCATTAGCAGAAGAGAGCTCCGCCCCTCCAGCTACCCAATATACGGCTTCACTGACCGTAACCGATACAACGCTAGGCGGTACAGTGAATAGCTGATTGTCCGCAAAGCTGTCGAATGTAACTACTGGCTTCGTCGTATCATACAGCAGGCTGAGCGTATTGGAAGTGGTATTGCCATTGCCCACTGCATCCGACACTCCTCCCGCACCAACAGATACGGTCACATTCTGACCGCTCGTCGACGGACTAATGGTCGCTGTATAGGTCGATGCGCTTAAGGATACCAAATTAGACACTGTTCCATTTACGACCACAAGATCGGCCTCAGTAAATCCAATTACATCTTCACTGAAGGTTATTGTTGCCGGGAATGCGGCATTCACCGTACTGCCTGCCGAGCTGGATAGCGTTGCTATTGGCGCAGTATTATCCAGTACAAAGGGATTCGAGACAGCAGCGACAGCATTGCCCACTGTGTCCGTTCCTCGGATATGCAAGTACCAGCTGCCATCCCCGCTTGTCTGACTTAACGTATCCTCATTAGTTAAATTCGTCCATCCTCCAGTTGTAACGACTGTGCTCTGACTCCATACATATTGCAAGGAAGCAGCATCTACACCACTTTGCGTATCACTAATCATTACCTTGCTTGCCGCAGTTCTCGCTACTGTTAAGCTTCCGTCTGTGCCGAATTGCACTTCCGGCTCAGTTGAATCGATTGCGAGTGTTATTGTATAGGTTTGACTAGGCTTCAAATAAGGCTCAACACGAACAGGAATGATGGTATCCGTCGTTGCTCCGGCTATATTTATTGTCTTAGTACTGCCGCTCGTCAGCAGCTCATTATTCACATACAGCTCTGCTTGGGCCGTGCTCGCAAGCGTCGGCGTTACATCTACACTGGACAGTGATTGTCCATCATAATAATAGGTGTAGGATGTGACTGTAGGCTGGAAGGGTTCCGTGAACCCACCTTCCTGCAGAGTTAAGCCACTCAGATTGGGGTTCCCTGGCACGATCTGTTGATTTTCAGCGCCGCGCCCCCATCCGACAACCGTGCCATCTGATTTCAGGGCGAGTGAGTGGTAATACCCTGCGGTGATCGATACAACTCCACTCAATCCAGCAGGCACAGTGCTTTGATTAGAAGAATCGTTCCCCCATGCAACGACGGTACCGTCCGATTTCAATGCAATGGAATGGAATTGCCCTGCAGCTATTGCCACTACTCCGTTCAATCCACTCGGCACAGAAATTTGTCCATTGCCATTATGTCCCCATGCAACGACAGTGCCGTCCGACTTCAGCGCAAGTGAATGGTATTCTCCCGCAGCAATCGACACCACTCCATTCAGTCCACTTGGTATCGTTAATCTACCTAAAGTATTATCCCCCCATCCGACGACGGTGCCGTCCGATTTCAGCGCTAGTGAATGGTACTCTCCCGCCGTAATTGACACCACTCCGCTCAGTCCACCTGGTGCGGAGCTTTGACCAGAATTGTTGTTCCCCCACCCGACGACAGTACCATCTGATTTCAGCGCGAGTGAATAGTGTAACCCCGCAGCAATCGATACGACGCCTGTCAGTCCATTAGGCACAGAGCTTTCACCAACACGGTTGTTTCCCCATGCGACAACGGTACCGTCCGATTTCAGCGCGAGTGAATGGTATGTTCCCCCTTCGATCGACACCGCATCAGTCAATCCAACCGGCGCATTTGCCTGACCAATATTATTAAATCCCCATCCGCTGACAGTACCATCCGATTTCAGAGCGAGTGAATGATATGATCCTGCGGCGATCCTGCTCCCTTTAATTGGGGAGGACAGCCCCGGCGGTACGGTCGTCTGACCATTATCATTACCTCCCCATGCAATAACCGTGCCATCCGATCTCAAGGCAAGTGAATGAGTCCACCCCTCAGCGAGTGCTACCACATCCGTTAGTCCAGCAGGCACATTCCTCTGACCGCTATTGTTACCTCCCCATGCAACGACAGTACCATCTGTTTTCAGCGCTAGAAAAGTACTTCCCCCTGCAGCAATGGATACCACCCCACCAGCTGCTAATTCAGCCGGTATTGTCGTTTGACCACTTGTACTATCTCCCCATGCAACAACAGTGCCATCGGATTTCAGCGCTAGCGAGGAATAGAAGCCTGCGGCAATCGACACCACATCGATCAGTCCACTAGGGATATTCAGGACGTCATAAGTATTATAGCCCCACGCTACGACAGTGCCATCCGATTTCAAGGCTAGCGAGAACTCTTTGCCGGAAGTGATTGAGACCACATCGGTCATGGCCTCCACAGGTACAGTCGCCTGACCTAAGCTGTCATCTCCCCATGCGACGACAGTACCATCGGATTTCAGTGCGAGTGAATGCTCACCCCCTGCAGCGATCGAAATCACTCCGCCGTCTGCCAATTCATTTGGAGTGGTCGTTTGACCTTTAGTGTCGTTGCCCCATCCGACGACGGTGCCATCGGATTTCAGCGCGAGCGAATGCTCACTTCCTGCAGCAACCGAGATCACATCAGTCAGATCCTCTGGTACATCCGTTTGACCCACTTCATTAGAGCCCCATCCGACGACGGTACCATTGGGTTTCAATAGGAGCGAATGATTGGCTCCTGCGGCAATTTGTTTTCCCTTTACACTTCGAATCCCCTCTTGTGATGCATGAACGACATGCGATCCGTATGGGATAACTGGGCCAAGCAGCAATACGAGAATCAAAACAAGCTGAATCATTTTTGGTAATTTAAATGGTTTCAATATGTACGCCTCTCCTTCTACGAATAAACCTATTACAATTTCCTTATTTTAGAGTTTATCAAAACATAATGAAAGACTTCTGAAAGAAACTTTTACAGCCTAATTAAAAAAAGACCACCCTTAGAAAGGGTGATCTGCTATTTATTCAAGGGCATGCCCTTCTTTTACTTTTCCAGTTCCTTGCGGCAATACGCTCCTGTATTATATCTTATTGCTGCGGAGCCATATTGTTGTAGATGCGAGTTGCATTCACTTTACCCGTACTTAAATCCTCTGACGTAAATCCGGACACGATATTGCCGACTTTGAATTCTTTTTGCAGCAGCTCTTCAGATGGCTCGGCAGCCGTTGGCCCATCGATACCCATTGCGGTCTCTGGGGTAATCGTTACCCATAGGTCTCCAACCTTGAAGCTTGCTCCATCCTCGCTTACTTCCGTAATAACACCATCAATATTAACTGCAGCTTTGCCCATAACGGGTTGGATCGTTGCCTCTTCCTTCTGCGGAGCCATATTGTTGTAGATACGAGTTGCATTCACCTTGCCTGTGCTTACATCCTCTGATGTATAGCCAGACACGATATTGCCGACTTTGAATTCTTTTTGCAGCAGCTCTTCAGATGGCTCGGCAGCGGTTGGCCCATCGATGCCCATTGCGGTTTCTGGTGTTAGGGTCACCCATAGGTCTCCAACCTTGAAGCTTTTGCCATCCTCGCTTACTTCCGTAATTACACCGTCAATATTTACGACCGCTTTACCCGAAATAGGAGGCTTCGCCACATCAGCAGTGGGCTCAGGTGTTGTACTCGGTGCCGGCTGGTTCATTGAGATGATGCCAATCGATAGTACCGCACATGCTGCAAGACCAACTGTCCAGCCTGTTAGTGTTCTTTTTTTAGCTTTTTCCATTTTTAACGGCTCCTTTTGATTGCTTTTATTTGTTGTAGGTGTGTTGTCCATTGCCGACATCAGCTTCTGATACGTTGCCTCTTGAAAACCCTCGCTGGTTCTTACACGAGACATCGCAGATTTATAAACAGATTTCTTCATCCTCCAGACCTCCAATCTTCTCTTTTAAAATAAGGCGTCCTCTTGCCAGCCATGTGCCTACCGTTGCCGACTTAGCTTGCATAATAACTGCAATCTCTTGGATAGAATATCCTTCATAATAATGCAGATGAATCGGTATTCGATATTTCTTATCCAAGGCAAGCACAGCCTGCAAGACCTCATTCTCTTCCTTAGGGAGATAGCTCAGGTCTTCGGGAACAGGGTTCCTGCTTTTGAACCATCCGGTCTTCAGCATATTTTTACTTTTATTGATCGTGGTTCGAATCAACCACGCTTTCTCATGTTCACTATTCTCGAATACAGGGCGCTTCTGTAGATAGGTGAGGAATACTTCCTGCGCCACCTCTTCTGCATCAGCTATATTTTTCAAGTACGCAAAGGCGATTTTGATCATGCTTGGTGAATATAGATCCAAGGCCCGTCGCACAGATTCATTGAGCTCATATGAATTGTACACCTCAGCACCCCCTTTCACTTGTAATACAACTGAGAGCCCTGTTATTTTTCATTGCGGCCAAAACTTTTTTTGAAAGCTTATCCTCTAACATAGACGGCCCCCATCTGTAAATCAAGATGTGGATCACCGCATATGCGATTAATGAAATTGGAAAAAGGGTACCCCAACGTCATCTAAGATGACTTATGGGATACCCTATTTCCTTGCACTATTTAGTGGACTGTTTCTTTTGTGCGGTCGAGAATTGAATAGCTGTGCCGCTGATCATATTCTTAAGAACATTACGGAATACAAATGCTGCTACGTTGTTATAATTGCTGTAGAAATCAGATAGATCATCATTGAAGAATTGAACGATCCGCACTTTAAATACAGGGTACACGAACGTTATCCCGAACATCGACCTAGCCGTCACAAATTTGAATAAAACATTGGTACGAAAAGCGATTTTATACAGCATCACAATCTTAGGTGGAGTTAATACACATTTGATCGGTTTTATTAACGTTCCTGCACTGTTCCTCACTCTTACATGCAGCCTAAGGCTGCCAATGGTTTTGTCGAGCACCAGAAGCGTAGCAAGAGCTTGCGCTTTGCGTGTTCCTTTAACACGAAGAGTGATCAAGAATTCTCCATTAGGCAATTGCACCAGAGGGTCTACTTGGACTAACGGGTCTTTACCAATAGAATACTTAATTTCATTGAAATACGTTACCTCAGGTGGAGATAATCCTACTCCGATTCTTTTACGAGATGCTGCCATACCATAACCCCTTTCCAAACTCCATAGTCATAAATAAATAGATAGATATGCTTCATACATCCTATTAATTATGAGTAGAGTCTGGAACAGCAGTTACCTAATCTATGAAACTATTCTATTAAAATAGTAAAAGTCATCTATTCTCTTCCTACGTTTCACTAACCGTCTTCCGATTAAGAGCTACTGCAGGCTCTGGAGCTTCCTCCGCTTGCCCTTCACGTTTAATGAAGAATGAAAGCACCAGACCAACAACACCAATTCCAATAATGACAAGGTAAGCATCATTGATACCTTGGATAGTGGCCTCCATTATCATATGCTCCTGTGTAGACGAGCCGCCTCCAGCCATCATATCCTTAAGATGCGTTGTGGTACGGTTCGCCATAACGGTTACCAACAGGGACGTACCTATTGCACCCGCCACCTGCTTGATTGTGTTGGAGATCGCTGTACCATGCGCATTCAATCTGGCAGGCAGCTGGTTAAGACCCGCCGTCGTAATTGGCATGAGGAACATAGCCATACCGAAGCGGCGTCCAGTGGACATGAGAACCAGATACGTATAGCTGGTAGAATCGGTCAGATTAACGAAGCCAATGGTCGTCAAGATGGTAATAGCCATACCAATGATGGACAGCCACTTCGCACCGAAGCGGTCGAACAGTTCATATTGAAATCAAATAAATCATAAAGGATTACACTAGTGTCAATGTCAACACGAAATAACGGCCCTGGAGCATTTTTCATTGTTCGGGGCCACGTCTGCATTAGACGATTTTCTTTTTTCTCATCGTAAGGGCGATTTGCCTCTCCAGTAATCTCCTCAATCCATGAAGCGCTTTGATTTGATGATTCACATTAGTCAGCTTCTCTTCATACGTTGCCAGCATCTGCTCGCAATATTCATATTCGTCGGGATCTGCCGCTTCACTCTTGAACAATGCTCCGATCTCATCTACGGTTAATCCAAGCTTCAAGTATAATTGAATCGCCTTGACTCGCTCTACTGCGGATTCGCTGAAATCCCGGTAATCGTTCTCGAGCCTGCCGTTATTTATGATACGGTTCGGCTATATTTAATGGTAAATAAAAAAGCGACTTTTTATAAAACTCAGTCGCTTAAATCTACAAGCACCAAATGTCATTTTGAAAAGCACTTTTCGCTCTTTCCATCTTTGCTTTATCTCTTTCATCCTGATGTGCAAAACACCACATCGCGTATGCTTCTTTCGCGATAAGCCTTTTTCCTTCATACTCTCAATATAATCTCTAAGTCGAATCACTAGAATATCTTTATCAGTCCCACTATTCAGTTATTTATTTAACAACTCTTGAAGCTCCCGTTCGTCCGAAAGTATAAATGGAATTCAACTTGCGAAAGCGAAGGCTATCGAGACAGTTTCGCCCCAGTTTGCACCATTTATTTTTGTCTCAGGATCCACCTTCTCCAAGTGCTGTATTGTTTGTTGGTAAATTAGCGATTAATAAGCATCGTAACATAAGGATTCTGCATCAACAATAACAGCCTTATCGTTTTCTATTAGTTTATCGATTTGATCTTTCGTTCTTTTGGGCATTAAGATTTCATTCTCGTATACGTAACGATGAATATATAGCTTTTTCACTAATAGGGGGATGTATTTCTCTATGGCATTAAACTTTTGGACTTTCTATAATTTAAGAGCGAAATCTGTATCTAATATCGCTTCTTCCCAGATCCAATCAGTCATCCCCGTCGTAATCCCCCATAATACTATCCCAGTCATCTTCCCCCCTTCGAGATAAAATTCTCTTCACCGCGCTGTCTGCAACGGCAAGTTTTAGAGCCATCCTATGCGGGATGGCTCTTTCTTGAAGAATTAAAATATCGTACCCGTTAGCGAAATAACAGAAAGTTAACACAAATTTATTTTACACAGATTACTCGTCCTTTTGTCATTTGCACTAATTCTTCGGGTGTTAATTGAAACACTGCTCTTGGATGTCCGGCAGCAGCCCATATCTCTCTAAATTGTAACAAGTCTTCATCAATAAGAGTGATGATTGACTCTATATGTCCTAAAGGTGGTACGCCTCCAATAACAAATCCTGTGTGTTCACGTACAAAATCAGCGTCAGCTTTTCCTAATTTGTCATTCAGATGGGTGTTAATTTGTTTTTCATTAATTCGATTTACTCCACTTGCTACAACCAATAAGGGTTTATCGTCATTTTTGAGTCGAAAGATAATTGACTTAGCTATATGTGCAACCTCGCAACCTATCGTATCGGCAGCTTCCTGTGCAGTTCGTGTACTGTCAGGTAGTTCTATAACTTTATTTGCATATCCCAACTCTATTAGTTTGTTTTGAACCTGTTGTGCACTATCTTTAAGTTGACTTGTCAACGTGTATCCCTCCTTAATGATTACATGCAATTAAGATTCCGCATAATACATAACAACCTGTATCGTCACATCTTCGTCCGATTTATTTATATAACGGTGTTCAACATTGCCTGCAAATCTTATAGCCTGTCCTTCTTGTAAGGCGTATATTTCATCCTTAATCTGTAGACTAAACACTCCAGAGATAACTGTGATGTACTCTTGAACCCCATCATTGTGTGGAAGTGAAACATAGTTACAAGTAGGACTAAGAATAATCGTAAATGTTTCAATACGTGTTTGTGGGTCAAACGGAAACAGTAAGTATACTCTACAATTTCCATTGTCTTCTGTTAAATCTGGAATTTCTTTTCGAGTTGCAATGGATACTACTGCCTCATCCTCTTTAAGTAGAGATGAAAACGAAATATTGAGTCCCGTAGCAATTTTCCACACGGTTGTCACTGTGGGCTGCGTTTCTCCTCGCTCAATTTGATGAAGCATACCTTTACTAACCTTTGTTAAATCAGCGAGCTTATCTAAGCTTAACTGCCTATGTTTTCTAATACGTTGCAGGTTGTTTCCTATCCTGATGTGTATAGCATTCAAGAAGCAACACCTCCTTTCGTTCATTATACTATACAAATATAATATTATACAATACGCTTTACAAACGTTGCTATTGGGCTAAACTGCCCGTTTTATGGTCGATTTTCCGTTACTTGTCGCTAATTCTGGAAGCAATTTTTTTATGCATCCGGAATTATTGTATATGAAAATTGACATATCTGTATAATTAGATATAATCAAGCTATGGAAACTATAATGATCTTTAAAGCTTTGTCTAATGATACCCGAGTGAAAATTTTGGAATGGTTAAGAAATCCAGATGAAAATTTTGGACCGCAATTGTATTTACCAACGGATGCTGACTTTAAAGGAGGGATTTGTGTAGGAAGCATACAGGAAAAAACGGGATTGGCACAATCCGTGATTTCCAGCTATCTAATGATCATGAAGAAAGCTAAACTTTTAGAATCAAGGCGATTTGGTCAGTGGACCTATTATCGGAGAAATGAAGAAAACATTCGTAAATTTGCCGAATATATCAAGAATAACATGTAGGTAGCCACAATTATAGGGTTACCTTCTCAATTATATATCTAAAATAATAGATATTTAGAAATAAGGAAAACCATTGTGTTTACAAGGAGAAAAATAACGTGAAAAGAATCAGTCCACTATTTTTTATAGCACTAGGTATATTTGGCATTATTAATACCGAACTTGGTGTAGTCGGAATTTTGCCAATGGTCATGGAGAAGTATAACGTTACCGCAGGACTAGCTGGAATGCTTGTTAGTTCGTTTGCACTTATTATTGCCCTTTTTGGTCCATGGATGACGCTATTACTATCAAGATTGAATCGTAAAACTGCGTTGACTGGTATTCTGATTATTTTTGCCGCCTCCAATTTGATATCAGTTTTTGCTCCTAATATTTATATACTTATGGCTCTCCGAATGATTCCAGCTTTCTTTCATCCTGTTTATTTCTCCATTGCCTTTGTACTAGCCACTGAATTATCAGCAAAGGAGGCAGCCGCGAAGGCGAGTGCAAAGGTATTTCTTGGAGTAAGCATGGGCATGGTGCTCGGAATTCCGCTTACTTCCTACATTGCCAATCAATTTTCACTTGGCACCTCATTTTTATTTTCTGCCCTTGTGAATGTCATTGCGTGTGTTGGAATAGGCGTAATGGTTCCAGTCATGTCGGGAAAGGAGAAGACCTCTTTTGGAAGACAGCTTGCGATATTACGAAAACCCACTTTATGGTTAAATAGCGGCGCTGCTTGCTTTATATTTGCTGCTATGTTTTCTGTATATAGTTATTTTGCAGAATATTTAGGACAGAGGTCTGATATGAGTGGGAAACTTATTAGCGTGATGCTTGTGATTTTCGGAATTAGTGGTGTGGCAGGAAATTGGTACGCTGGAAAGCTATTAAGCCATCGTATGTTGAAAACAGTGCTGTTTTATCCTGTCGCTTTAGCAATATGTTATTTACTTCTTTATTATGTGGAAACACCCCTTATTCTCATAAGTGGGATTATCGTTGTGTGGGGAGCTGTTCATACAAGTGGACTTATTGTAAGTCAAATTTGGCTGACATCGGAAGCTTCAGAAGCACCCGAATTTGCCAACAGTTTATATGTGTCTTTTTCAAACTTAGGCGTCACGATGGGTGCGGCTATAGGAGGTTGGTTTATATCACGATTAGGAGTAGGAGAAGTCGTTTGGAGCGGTTTACTTTTTGTAGTATTATCCCTTTTGTGTATCATCGTAAAAATAATGTGTTTTGGCTTAAATGCTAAACCAACTGTGAAATCTATGGTTACGGAAGAGGATTGACGGAACTCGTTTCTTTAGTCACACCTAAAGAGGATGTCAATGGGTGCGGGAAGTGTACAACTTATGTGGAAATTCACCTAATACAGCAAAAATCAATTATATTAACGCCAATACCGTGCACTTTAGTTCAACTGGCAGAGAGTCTCGCTGGCAGCAATAAAGTCTTTGAATTCTTATATGGATCAAACCAGTTCATTTGGGAGTGAGCCTCCCAACCAAAGGAGCGAACAGACAATTATCTGTTCGCTCCTTTGGTGAGTCAAATTATTACATACAGTTTATGCAGTAATGTTCCATTCTTTTAGATTAACCAAAACCTCCATCCTCCGCTTTACCACTAGTTGTGATACGGTTCACCGTATCATAAGTAACGGCAAGTTTGAGGGCACCCGATTGGGTGCCCTTAGTAGTTTTGTGATAAGATGCGAGCATGGTAACACACTAGGGTTTAATCGCCATCGCTTAATACATTCCCATTAGAATCTTTGAGAATTTCGAGCTGTGCAAAAACTTCAAGTTCCAATAGGCATACTTACTATCATCGCCCTTGCACTCTGACAAACCTATATACTGCCAATAATCGTTAAGTGAGCGAGTTATTCTGGTGATAATATTCACGAAGTTCTTTTTGGAAACGATGAAACGGACTGGATAAAACTTTAATATTTCTTTCGATTCTGATTCGCTTTTTAGGATCATTCTTGCAATCATTCAATCGATCAATATTTTTATCTATCTTCTCCCGGAGCGTTATGATGAATCCTATCGCTAGGTGTTTTGTTGCTAACTCCTGTAGATCGGTCGATAGGGCTTCACTCAGATTTCGAATACTCTGTATGTGTAACGGCTTCTCCACGAAAAAAAACTCCGGCGTGAAATCTTCGCGAAAGTCTTGTCCTGGCACTTGTCTCCAAAAATCATCCCATTCCTTCAGGAGTCCTGTTGCATACAATAGGTATTTTAGAAATCCGCATAACCATGCCGTACAACTTGTATTGCGGTTTTTACATCCAATTCCATTAGCAAGATGGCGACAACCATTACAACAGGAACCCCCATTCATGATGCAGACCTTGCAAATCAAATCGGAACCAACCTCATTCAAAGCATCAACGCCAACCTTGATAACCGTCTGTCTGCTCATATTCGTTATCTTAGAGGTTGATTCGTAAAAGGACTGCGAATTGGGCTGTGATTGGTCATTAGAAATAAAGCTTGGCATTCGCCCTCCACATAAAAAATCAAATATTCAAATGTTTGAATATAATAAGCATTATAATGCAGATACATTCAAATAACAATTGATGCGCCGGCTTATGCCTTTATCCACGAAGTATAATTTGAAATATGCTATTATATTCATATATTCAAAAGTTCAGGTGTTAAGGAGCATGTGCTATGAATCAGCATCAAAATATTCATCAGTTTAAAGCTGACTTTTTTAAAGCATTAGCTCATCCCATGAGAATTCGAATACTTGAAGTTCTAAGCGAAGGCGATAGAAACGTTAATGAATTACAAAGTATCTTAGGTTCGGAAGGTTCTGCCGTTTCTCAGCAGCTGTCAGTACTGCGTAATAAGAATGTAGTGAGCGGCATAAAAGATGGAACATCTGTGATTTATTCATTACGAGACCCGCTGATTAAGGAATTGTTGGCTGTCACAAAGCAGATTTTTGACAATCATCTCGTCGACGCTATTTCACTGCTTGAGGTCATTCGAAATGAGCAATAATCAATAAAACAAGGGCATCCATGAGCAATTTCAAGGAGCACCTTGTTTTATATCTTTTTCCATGCATTTTCGGAGAAGCAACTCGGATTTTTGCGTTTGACAGTGTCCGTTATCAGGAGTACATTTTATATATTCAAATAATCAAATATATGAGAATAGAAGGTACTTAGATGAAATGGACGGGAAGATATAAAGAATATCATGCAACCGCCTTTCGTAAGGATATCATTTCAGGACTAGTAGTTGGAATTATCGCCATTCCATTAGGAATGGCATTTGCTATTGCCTCCGGTGTTAAGCCTGAATACGGCATCTATACAACCATCATTGCTGGTATTCTAATCTCTTTGCTCGGAGGCTCCCGATTTCAAATTGGCGGTCCAACCGGTGCCTTTATCCCCATTATTTTCGCAATCGTCTTACAATATGGGTACGAAAATTTATTAATTGCCGGATTTTTAGCAGGTATCATTCTTGTTTTCATGGGCGTATTTAAGCTTGGCGCATTGATTAAATTTATTCCTCGTCCCGTAACGATCGGGTTTACAGCCGGGATCGCCGTCATTATCTTCAGCGGTCAAATCACTAATTTCCTCGGACTTACCGGTATCGAGAAGCACGAGAATTTTCTGCCTAACATGAAAGAAATCGTAACGCATCTGGATACCATTAATATCTACAGTGTTTGTACGGCAGCAATTTGTTTAACGGCAGCCCTGCTTTCACCGAGATTTCTACCTAAGATTCCCGGTTCATTAGTGGGGCTTGTCGCATCAAGTGTTATCGCAGCCTTGTTCTTCAAAGGGCATGTAGCAACGATTGGTTCTTCATTCGGTGCAATCCCGAGCACATTGCCCCATTTTCATTTTCCAGAAATAACTTGGGATCGAATAACTACGTTGATTCAACCTGCACTTATTATTGCCATGTTAGGAAGTATAGAATCTTTGCTATCGGCTGTGGTCGCCGATGAAATGACCGGTACTCGCCATAACAGCAATCGTGAACTAATCGGGCAAGGGATCGCGAACATCATGACGCCTCTATTCGGAGGAATCCCGGCGACTGGAGCCATTGCACGAACAGCAACTAACATTAAAAACGGGGCTACATCGCCTCTCTCCGGTATCATACATGGTATTGTCGTTTTTCTTGTACTCATTATGTTTGCTCCATACGCATCTAATATCCCACTTGCAAGTATAGCTCCCATTCTGATGTTGGTTGCGTGGAATATGAGTGAGCGCAAAGAATTTGCTCATGTCCTAAAAACGAAAACAAGCGATTCTTTTGTTCTGCTGATCACCTTTTTACTAACCGTACTTACGAATTTAACAACGGCTGTTGAAGTCGGCTTAATCTTGTCTGTACTTCTGTTCGTAAAGCGAATGAGTAAATTATTGAAGGTAGCTAAAGTTTTGCCCGACTCGACTGACAAACACGAAAAAGTGAAAGCATACATGGTTAGCGAAGGGCATGATTGTCCTCAAATCAGTATTTTCACTCTTGAAGGACCGCTGTTCTTTGGTACCGCAAATTTATTAGAAAAGTCAATTTTGGACACGATCTATCTTAATCCCAAAATTTTACTATTACTTATGTCGAAAGTACCTTACGTGGATACGACAGGCGAGTCCAAGCTAACCTAATTGTTCAAAGATTTTGAGAAATTGGGCGGGATCGTCCTTATTTCAGGAATTCAGCTACAGTCTATGGAAGTATTTAAGAAATCAGGGTTGTATTCGCTTATCGGAGAGGATCACTTTTTTGAGCATACGGGCGAGGCAATCAATTACGCATTAACTCGACTGGATCTCAACAAATGTATGGGTTGTAAACATTTCGCATTCCGTGAATGCGAGACAATGTCGAATAGAATTCAACCAGAACGATAAAGCACCAATAGACACCTATTCTATCAGCCGGCATAAAACAGTATCTAGAGTCCATATATTAAATGTTCTGGACCAATCGAAGCCCTCTTTCACGAGGGGCTTTGACTTTTCCGGGAGGAATGAACCATACAAACCATCAACACCCCTCAGGTCGCTCCACCGACTCAGCGAATAGGTCTTGGGCAGCTTGAAGAGCGGAAGCTGCACGAGGCCAGCCGGTGTAGAATGCCAGCTGCGTGATCGCTTCAACCAGCTCTTCTGGCTTCACTCCATTCTCTACCGCTAATCGCAAATGATAGGGAAGCTGCTCATTCATTCCTCCTGAGACAAGCGCGGCAACCGTAATCATGCTGCGATCACGAAGCGATAATTGCTCTCTTCTCCAGAGATCGCCGAATAATATATCTTCAGAGTAGCTGACGAATGCCGGGGCGAATTCCCCGAATGATTCCCTTGCGCTGGACTTAATCGGTCGATGTGCCATGTCCTACCTCCTTGATCGGTCGTTGCAGCATTTGGGCTGCTCCGTTGCCGAACGACCAATCCTCGAACTCAGTATCGACGAGCACGATGAATACATCTTCTTGTCTCATAGGAAGCTCCTTCGACAATTGTCTGGCTAATGCTGCGTAGAAGCTCGTTTTCTGCGTGATCGTTCTCCCTGATTTAAGCGTGATCTGGATGTACAGCAGGGCATCGCTTCGTTCAACACCCAAGTAATTTCTGCTGTAGTAGAACTCTCCTGCCTGGTGGGCATGGAACACTTGGAATAAATCATCTTCCGGTACATCGAAGTGCTGGATCAACGCGCTCATGATTGTCTGGCTGATTCGTTCCAGCTGGCTGGCTTTATATTGCTGCTCCATATAACTGACTCTAATAAACGGCATAGCTCATCACTCCTTGCTTGGGGTTAGCTATAGTTTACTCCTCATCACACGATCTATATAATTGAATAAAATAATGATCTTAATCAATAATGTAGATTGAGGTGGCAGCACTAGATGGATTTAAGAGAACTGAACGCTTTTCAGATGATCGTTCAAGAAGGGACATTCTCTCGGGCGGCTCAAAAACTCAATTATGCACAGTCCACTATAACGAATCAGATTCAACGGTTGGAAAAAGAGCTGGGTATCCAGCTATTCAAGCGAGGATGGGACGCCGAATTGACGAGTGCCGGGCGAGTGTTCGCCGCAGAGATTGATAAGCTCATTCAGCATTGGAACGACGTAGCTGAGCTGACTAAGGCAATAGAGCAGGATGAAATCGGCAGCCTGCGCATCGGTGGGATTGAATCGATGATGGAGCATGTCCTGCCGAACGCCGTGCGTGCTCTTCATGTGCAGAAGCCCAGAATGGCCTGTCAGGTGGTTACGGGCAACACCGAGCACTTATCGAGCCTCATTCTCCAAGACGAGCTCGATTTCGCGATCTGTGGCGAGCCCTCCAATCACTCTGCCTTTTATTTCGAGCCTCTTTATCGAGAGCAAATCCGGTTTATTGTAGATCGGAATCATCCGCTGGGCAGCAGCGATAACACTTCCTTCCAGGATATTCTTCATTATCCCGTTATAGCCGGAGGGAGCACCTGCCTGTACTATTTGCAGCTGGCTAAGCAGCTTGCAAGGTATGTTGCATCGCCTTCTCTTCTCCATTCGGTAAGTCAGATCTCCGCTATCCCCCATTTCGTCAAGCAGACGCTTTCCGTTGGTGTCGTGCTGGATTCGACCCCTCTAATCTCGGAGGTTAAGCGAATAGCGATCGAGATGGACGAGCCCTTTATTCCAGTCGGCCTCTTACAGCCTCGCGGCCGTGACTATACACCTGTATCCTCCAAGAAGCTTCTTATGCAGCTCGTAAGAGAGTCCCTCATAGCCATGTGAGCATACAGCGAATAGACCGCAGCAATGTGCTGCGGTCTGTATTAGAGTTCCCCATAGGGAGACAACGGCGCACATCCTGCATTCGCTGCCGCATCTTAGCTCATATAAAGAAGGCATCAAGCAACGGATGCCACTATGATCCTGTTTGATTGCTATACATCTATATTGTAAGCCTTATCGGCAGAGAAGAAACAGTATTCCATGTGTTCAAACAATCGAATAGCCGATCCTAACTATTCAGCTTGATGTAGAGATTCGCTAGCTGCACTCGCTCTTCATCGGTCAGCTTTTCAAATAAATTTCTACGCAGCAGCTGCCCCTCGAGTGAGGCCCTTCTTAGCGTTTCGGCCCCTTTATCCGTAATGGCCAAATAAATAATGCGACGATCAGACTCGTCCACTAATCTAACAGCTAGCTGCTTGCCGACCAGCTTCTCAGATAAATAGCTGAGCGTAGGCGGAGTAAGCCCCAATATTTTCGCAATGTCAGAGGGTCGGCTTTTCCCGCTCTGCTTGAGATGACCAAGTACAAGAATATGAGAGATGCCTAGATCCTCATTGAATGTTTTGTTCCACTGGATAATCAATTGATTCGTGAACTTATCCATGTTATGGATGAGCTCGAATATGGTTTGCTCTTCCATAGAGACCTCCTTGTGAGAATGAAAATAACAGCCCCTAATGAAACTTAAGGGCTGTCATTATCTTACACGCTATTGAGCAGAGTATCCACCATCAATAACTAACTCGGATCCCGTAATGTACGAGGAATCGTCAGAAGCTAGGAACAATGCCGCATGGGCAATATCTGTCGCTTGGCCCAAACGCTGCAGCGGCGTTGCTTGGACTAGTCGATCGAGCAGCTCCTTGGACGTGCTTAGAGCTTGAGTCATTGGCGTCTCTATGATGCCAGGGAAAATAGCATTGACCCGAATGCCTTGACGACCAAATGCTGTTGAAGCCGCTTTGGATATGGCGCGTACCGCACCCTTGGATGCCGAATAATGGTTAAAGCCTTGGCCGATTAGAGCCGTATACGAAGAAATATTGACAATGGAGCCTTTCTTGCCCGCTGCCATATACGGAGTGACATGCTTCATGCCTGCGAACGGGCCAAAGCCATTAATCGAGAGCATTTTCTGCCAATCCTCAGCATCGATCTCATTGTACGGCTTCTCCGAAGAGATCCCCGCGTTATTGACTAGAATATCGATACGGCCGAAGCGTTCATTCACTTCCTTAGCCAGTGCCTGCCAATCCTCATCAGAGGCAACGTTCAGCTTCATGCCGTAGACATTCTCTTTCTGGCTTGCTCTCTCAAGTGCTTGTTCATTAATGTCTGCGGCAATGACAATCGCGCCTTCTTGTGCGAACAGATCCACCATACATTCACCAATACCTGAAGCCCCACCTGTAATGATTGCTATTTTATTGTTTAGTTTACCCATGATATATGCTCCTAACGTAATTAATTTGATTTGCCTCTATTATTTAGACATCTAAATATTACACATCTAAATATTACACATCTAAATATTACACATCTAAATAATAGCAAAGTATCTATTCTATCGCAATGGAGAACGAGAATAATGCATCCACCAAGATTTGGGCAATGATACTTTTAGCTATGGAACGGAGTACAACCTTATGCGTCTATGATAAAATAAAGGAAATTTAGGTCTAGTCTGAGATTTTTTTTTGGATGAATGGGAGGATAATATGTACCAGACTTATATTTTTGATCTGTATGGAACGTTGATTGATATTCAGACAGATGAGGAGCATCCGCAGCTATGGAGCACTCTAGCTGTGCATTTTCGCTATCAGGGCATGGAGACGACTGGAAGCGATCTACAGCAGCTGGTCTCTCAAGAGACTAAGCGACAGCTGGCTATGCGACTAGAGCATTGCGAGTTCCCCGATTTCGTGCTGGAGGAGGTCCTGGCGGCCATTGTTCAGCAGTTGAACGGACAAGTGTCGGAGAGTTGGCTTAGCGAGACGGTTAGATGGTATCGGACGCTGTCCATGCGTCATCTCGCATTATACGACGGGGTTGCAGAGGTTCTGCAAGCGTTGAAGACGAAGGGAAAGAGCTTATACCTGTTATCCAACGGCCAGAAGACGTTCATTGAAGCTGAGCTAAGCACGCTCGGCATTCGTCATTTATTCGATGGGATAGCTATATCCTCCGAAGCAGGGATAAGCAAGCCAGATCCCTTGTTCTACCATTATCTTGAACGAACTTATCAGGCTGACTTGTCGTCCGCCATTATGATCGGCAATGACCCTCGAACAGATCTGGAGGGTGCGAGAAGAGCCGGAATCGACGCCTGCTACATTCATACGGAGTCCTCTCCTGATGGCATTGCCGTGACGAGTCCATTCCAGATTTGGGATGGGGATTTCCGGCAAATCCCTGGCTGGCGCTAAGCTTAGCTTGAATGCTGAGTTCTGCATTAAGTGCTTGTGATGTGGATATCGGCAAGCCAATCTACGGAATGCTTCGCAACAAAAAACGCAGCCACTTGGGCTGCGTTTCTTTCATTTCAACTATCTCGATGCCGCATCACATAATAATGAGATTCAGCAGTTACCTCAAACCCTATAGAGTCATATAAGTCTAAAGCACGTCTATTCTGGGTGAGCCCTTAAATGCTGTATACAGTTAAAAAAAACGTCAATAACCTCACTGTAATCGGCCGACCTATTCTGTTTTTTGCTTGGTTACCTCGACATGGAGAAGTCTTGTTCTCGTAATCATTCCTCCGCTCTCCAGCGTTCGCTTGGATGCTACGTTGTAATACCAGCAGCCGCTTATAGGCATAATGCCGTGTTGATTGCACCATCGGCGCAGTTGAATGATAATGGCTTTGCCTATCCCTTGCTTCCTATACGTGTCATTAGTAAACATGCCAATACTAGCCAGCCCATCGAACATCTTGGACCTCTCAATCAAGCCAATTCCAAGCAAGTCATTGTTCCTGTAGTAGACGAACAGCTCCCCTCCTGCAATCCGCCGTTCATATTCTTCAAGAAAATCACCGCATACTTGTTGTATCGTTTGAAGATCACCTGGTGCAGCAGGACGGAATATTTCACTATCTGCGATACCGAGCTGCGCGATGTTCACTTGGCTGTCTTGGAAAAAGTACGCTTGCTTATTAATCACAAAGTCTTGGTCTATGACTAAGCTAATGAATAATTCATCGCAGGTGGGTACAAAAAGAAACTTAATTGAATGACGTTCAAGTGCCTCAAGAAACAGCCTCTGCGCGTGCATCTGATAAGAGCGGCGGATATAAAACTGAGTAAGCCGTTCATCATGATGTATAGCCCAATAACCGACATCTGTGGAATCATCTTGAATCAAGTAAAAAGCCGATGAAAGAATATGCTCCTCCAGAAAGGAATCGAATGGCGAAGACAACCCCTCTAGATATTCCTTAACGAGATGTTGAATCTCTGCGACCGTGCATTCTTTTACTATCACTCTTGGTTCACCCTCCTTAATGGAGTAACTTGCCGTCCCGCTCCAAGCTCTACTCCATATCCCAAATTATACTAATAACCGTGCCTTGGCCATTCTTCGAGTTGACTCTAATCCGCCCTCCCATGGCGTGAACCAACTCTTTGGTTACAGCCATTCCAAGCCCACTACCTTCTATTGCACTGTCCGTGTTCGTTCCACGATAATAACGGTCGAATAATCGCCCCATTGTCTGTTGATCCATTCCATCACCGTTATCCCTGAAGTCAACTCGCCAACCTTGTTCCGAGAGCTTGATCAATTCAATGTCTATCCTGGTGCCTGGTGGATTATGAATGAGCCCATTGGCAACAATATTCTCAACAATGCGATCGAACCATGGAGGATAAACGGCAGCAATAATAGGTGTGGACGGTGTTGAACATTGAACCTCTCTACTCTCATATGCCGGATGCGCGGCAGCACGCAAGACAGATTCAGCTAATAGGATGCCAATGTCCTTATTCTCTAAATGGACTGGCATGTCCCCACTTCTAAGTCGGTACGTTAACGCAAGGTCGTTAATCAGCTTGTCCATATAGGCCGTCTTCTCCAAAATCGTTGAAGCAAACCGCCGTACCTCCTCCTCGGACCAACTATATCTCTCTGCCTCCAACATATGCGCATAGCCCTGTATAGAAGCGAGCGGCGTCTTCATATCATGTGTAACTCCTACGATCCACTCTTCTCTATTTCTCTGGGTTTGTTCTGCCGCGTCCTTACTTGCATGGAGCCTTACAGCAAGCGAATGGATCGATTCCATGACTTCCCCGAAAATGTGATATTTGCGCTTCCAAGCTCCCTTACGGTTTCTGGCTTTTCTTTCACTATCCTCCTCGTAGTCCCCTTCCCCCATCCTATGTATCCATCCAAGAATATGAAGGATTGGCGTTCCGAACCGATTCGCGTACCAGAGGGAGAGCAGGATAAACACGATGAAAGACGAGAATATAAAAGCAGCAATTCCGATAATCATGACATGGACTTCTGATTGAATGAATGGGACACGACTAACTTGACTCATATTCATAGGATATTGAATAATCCAAGTTAGTCCCGTACTTGCATCATACTGCGTATCCATTGCTATCCCGTATTGAACTGGATTGTGGGCTCTCATTGTTAGTTCTTGTAACGTATACGATGTCAGCGCATCTTCAGGCCTCTTCCAAGAAGCAATCTCCACACCCTCTCGGTCAAGAACTTGAACAGAGCCTCCTATTCTATTCAATAGATCCATTGAACTGTCCGCAAACATAATCTTATGATTTACAATATAACCATCATCAATTACTTGAGGAAGTAAGTCCTCAGTTGGGGACCGTGATCCGTATAGCAAAGTATAGAAATGCCCATCTTTTTCTTGAATCCACAGGCCTAACTTATAGGGAAACGGTTCATTGCCAATCCAATAATCAATAAGTTGTCCAGGTACATAACGGGTAGGCAGATCGTTCGGAGCATTGAAGGACTGGAGGACATTCCCCTTCTCGTCGAGACTCTGTAACCAACCGCCGTCTTCACGCAACTGCTGTAGCAGCTCTGGATCCTCGATCAGCCCTTGCGAGTCAATGCCTGCCTCTGAAATAAAACGCGATAGTCCGATTGGTGCGAAATTTCGGCTAAGCTCGATGTCCTCGAATTTTACCAGCATCCATATTACAATGACTGTACCTAACAGCACCAGCACCGCTCCAGCCACTGCCATTTGCAGCGCAAATCTTACCGCCAGCCTTTTACGAATCACCTGAATATTCTCCTTGTGGCAGAATCAGCTTATAACCCATTCCTCTAACATTAACAAGGTACTGAGGCTTGGATGGGTCTCGTTCAATTCTCTCCCGAATGCGATGAATATGGACCATAACGGTATTATCATCACTGTACATGTCCTCGCCCCATACCCGTTCATAGAGCTCACGCTTTGTGAATATTCGATTAGGATGCTTGCAGAAAAACAAGAGCAGCTGGAAGACTAGTGCCGGACAAGGCGAAATACGGCCTTCAACGGTCAGTGTTGCTGTCGATGCATCCAATTGAAACCGGCCGATCTTGTAAATGCTGGTTGGCTGGTGATCTTGCTGACGAATCTGAAGGTACCTGCGCAGTTGAGCCTGCATTCTTGCCACGACCTCGAGCGGATTAAATGGTTTGGTTATGTAATCGTCCCCACCAACAGCAAATCCCGTCAGTTTATCGAAATCAGAGGTTCTGGCCGTTAGGAACAAGATTGGCGCATCCGTAGTACGACGTATGAATGGACAAATGTCCAGACCGCTTTGACCGGGCATTGTAACGTCAAGGAGCACAATATCATATCGTTTACGTTCACATGAGGCAAGCGCCGATTCTCCGTCATAGAAAGTATCAATTTGAGAAAAACCCTCTTTGCGCAGAATGGTCTCCATTATATCTACTATTGCGCGTTCATCATCGACAATTAATATATTTGCGTTCTTCATCAACATCACCCCACTAAGAGATAGGTATATTCTACCATGCTCGCATTACGTTACGAGCAAGTGATTCTTAACGCTATCTTAATTCTTACTCTCAATTGCAAAGTTTGTTTAACTAGAATTTATTTTCAGTTAGAGGGCGCGTAAGTTTAGTGCGATATACTGACATTATTGCTATTAAGCAGGGGAGGAGCTATGAATGAGGAAATATAGAGTAGGACACGTAACCCAGCGGAATATGTTTGTCATAGCTGCATTCATTTCTATTCTGATTCTGACAAGCTGCAGCAATAATAGCGGAATCGATAAGGAGGCGAACGTCATGAACCAGCATAAAGAAGAAATGAATAGTAACCTGAAGCGTGTAGGTGGTGAGGACATTGCAGCCACACTGCTTGATGGTCAATATGAACGATTGTATATGAAGTTCAGTGACTCGCTGAAAGACATCGTCACGCTCGAGGATTTTCGATCCATGGGGCAAACCTTCATATCCGACATTGATTCATTCCAGCTCACATCCACATTGCAGATGAATGGGTATGAATCTATGGTTTGGGCCGATCAAACGGGGAGTAAAGGATTAACGGCAACCACAGATGAAACAGGAACAATAATGGGAATACAGATCATCCATCATCCCTCTTATTCCGAGACCGATGACGCTTACTCCAAGACGATATTTCGTTTTCCTTTTCTAGGGGAATGGCTTGTCTTCTGGGGAGGAAAGAACACATTGATCAACTATCACTATGAGTATGAACATGTTCGCTATGCATACGATTATTTAATAGAAAAAAACGGTTATTCCTTTGAAGGCGATCCAACGATCAACGAGAGCTATTACGCCTTCAATCAAGATATTCTGGCTCCAGCAGAAGGTGTAGTAGTAGCGGCCGTTGATGGAATATTGGATAACACCCCTGTAGGTACAGTGAATGAAGATCAACCGGCGGGAAATGTAGTTACCATACAACATAGCAATGGCGAGTATAGTACTATTGCTCATCTGAAGCAGGGTTCAGTCAAGGTTAAGGTTGGGGATACCGTTACTGCCGGTCAGCTCATTGGGAAATGCGGCAACTCAGGAAACTCTACAGAGCCACATATCCATTTTCAAGTATCACCACAAGCCGACGATGCCAACGGGGTTACTATTCCGGTCTCTTTCGAGGATCGTTTACAGCCAATTCGCGGTGATAAAATAACAGGAACTCTACTTCAATAACAAGAAGGTGGTATTATGAACAACATTCCTAAGACAAAAGTTGATACACCGAGCGGGACGATCGAATATGCACGCGCAGGTATTGAGGGCCCCGCTGTTGTTCTCATTAACGGAGGCAGTGGTCCTATAGAAGGGTGGTACAAGACCTTCCATGCTATAGCAGAGGAAACCGCGGTCATCGCTTATAATCGATTAGGTGTTGGCGGCAGCGATAAGCCGTCGTCAGCCCAACATGGGGAGGCCATTGTAACCACACTCCGGCAATTCCTTCAGGAAGTGAACCTCCATCCGCCCTACATTCTAGTTGGCCACTCCTTAGGCGGCTTATATGCCAACCTGTTCGCAAGGCAATACCCCCATGAAATAGCGGGCGTCGTGCTGCTCGATTCCAGTCATCCACTAGACCTAAGTATTAATGAAACACAAAGTCCATTGATTAGAGGCATTAACCGAATCCTCGGGTTGTTCGATTCCTTCTCTTCAAGGCGCAAGTGGAGCGAGGTTAACTTCGTGAAAGAGACGGCAGAGCAGATTGAACGAGCCGGTCCCTTCCCCGATATTCCGCTTACAGTCCTATCCGGGGGCAAGAAACCTCCGATGATGCCAGAGCATGCCATGGATATACGGAAAGCCAACCAATTGGAGCTCGTTCAGTTAAGCACACAAGGCAAGCATATTACGGCTTCCCAGAGCGGACACTTTCCGCAATTAACAGAGCCAGAGGTTGTCATACAAGCGGTTCTGGACAGTATTCATACGGTAAGAACCCATCTGCCAAGGGTATAATGAATGGTCTTTACGGCTTATCTCTTCGGTAAATGTCAATGCTTTTATACCCTTCGGCTAGAATCATTCTCATCTCTGCTCGCCGTTTCCATGCGATAGCCGTCAGACGGAATACCCCTATGAGCGTTAAGCTTGTCAGTCATTGACTTCCTCCAGCACTCGAGCTCCACCAGCCGCCATAAACTCCTTAACGAATTCGTCGAAATATGCTACCGGTTTGTCCCCTGTAATAATGGAGGTATAGGCTTTGTTTTTCAGCTTGATCAACTCTGGCCCCGATTGGATTAGCGACGGCGTCGCAACCTCCAACGCATTGTAGATTCCGTCCTGCTCTAGACCTAAGGTTGCAGCCCATTTTTCTCTTGAAGCCGCTGGCACAATAGGAACCGTTATACCTAGCCCAGTCCCAATCGTGTTCTGATGGCTTAACGCCTTGTCATAAGGAGGAAGCAGAACAACATCTTCCTTAGAGGCGCTAGCCCACTGCCAATGCGTCCCCTGAACCCCATACTTCATTGAAGCGGCTTCATCCTCGTCAGCATTAGCACTGACATAATCAAGGATCTGAAGGATCATCTCCAGCTTACCTGGCTCTTGGGCAGCGTCTGCTCCGATCGCCGCGAAGCTCATGAGCATGCCATAGGCTTTGGAGCCCCGCTTGCCATCCGGTCCGCTAAAGGGCTGACCGAACACGATGTGGGCTAGCGGATTGATAGCGGTTAATTCCTTTACGTTGAATGTCGCTTCTACAGGAATCTCCTCACCGTTCGAATTCCTTATTAGATAATCACCTTCTTGAGTCCAGTGATAATAATTGCCCATGGATGTCATCCCAATCGTTCCATTAATGAAGGAGTGCGAGAGATGCTTGTAGCCTCCCTTGTTCTCCCCAGTAATAAACTCCGGATCGATGACGCCATCCCGATACCATTTGCTAAGGTATTGCAGTGCCTCCTTCATCTCCGGCTGCAAGGCCCCTATGACAAGCTCCTTATCCTTCACTCCAAAATAAAGCTGATCAGCAAAGACGATCTGCCCAAAGGCTCCGAAAACAACGTTCATCCCTTCGCTGGACAGACCGTAAGTATCCTTTTTACCATTGCCATCCGGATCCTCATTCGCGAATGCATAGATCACCTTCTCGAAATCCGACAGCGTCTGTGGCACAGACAGCCCGAGCTTATCTAACCAGTCTTTGCGATAGACGACGGGGATCCGATAAATGTTCGTAGGATTGATAACCGGAATCCCATAATATTTCCCGTTAACTTTCCCATATTCCTGATAATCAGGCGCATATTCCCGAATAGCCTTCATTATATTCGGAGCGTTCTTTTCCAGCATCTCCTCCGGAATTTCGGCCAGCACGCCTTGCTGTTGATACTTCAGCAGATCCTGAGGCTGTCTGATTCTGAACAGATCGGGAATTGAGCCCTGAGCCAGCCTAATATCCAGAAGCGCTTCATATTTGTTGTTCTCCAAATTCCAGAAATCCAGATTGACGTTGAATTTCTGTTCCACATACCGAACCATCTCCGCATCTTCGGAGACAGGCAGATTCTGATGCATGGTCCAGGAGATATCATACTGCGCGGCGCCGGAAGCGGCGGAGGCCTGCAAGGGTTCTGCTGCAGAAGGGGATAACGTCGCTCCTGAGCAGCCGCTAACCATACTCACCAATACTGCACCTATAAGATAAATGAACATTTTGCGCTGCAATCCCTTGTTTTCCATCTGACAACCTCTTTCCCTTACCATTAGACCCCTGCTTCCTTCGGGCCGAAGCGACTACGTCTGCTTAGCAATGCTGCGCAAGTAATTCCCCGGCGTACACCCATGCATTTCTTTGAATTTCTTGATAAAATAAGCCGCCGTTGCGTAACCAACCGTATTCGCAATTTGCTCAATCGTCATGTTGTTTTGCCCAAGTAAGGCTTTGGCCCTCTCCATTCGATGACTGGTTACATATTCGGTATAGGTGACGCCGATCTCTTCCTTGAACAGCTTGCTTAAATATTTGGGGCTGAGCAATACCTTCGTGGAGACCGCCTCAAGGGACAGGTCCCCCGAGAGATGGTCATGGATGTATTGCTTGGCCTCTTCAATACTGGAGACCGCACGCTCGCTATTGCGATTCTCCGTATGAGCAATAAAGGACGTTGCCGAATCCACCAGCCAAGCTTGAAAGGAGTGAATATTGTGCTGCCCGATATACTGGCTGTAGATATCCCCCTTCTCCTGCTCAGGGTGCTTATAGCGAACACTCTTCAAATAATCAGAATAGACGAACACCATATTGGATAGAACAAAGCGGCAATGATCTGCGGCATACATTCCTTCCCGCATAATCGCAACCAGCTGCTCTATTGCAGCTGCCAGCTCCTGTGGCTGCCTAGCGTGCAATTTATCTCTGAACTTCGCCAGAATAGCCTGCGGTATCTGATCCACACTATTCTCCCGATCGATCAGCTTACGATCCTTCAGAATGGAGGTGTCCGGCAGGAAGTACACATATTTCATCAAGGTTTGAGCTTCATGGTAGCTCTTATGAACATCGGTCATCTCCTGCACCCAGCAGCCCCACGAGATTTGGACATCCAGCTGGGACTGCTCTTGGCTCTCCGCTATGACAAATTGAGATATGTGTTCCAGAAGCTCCTCGCTCTCTTGATTAGCGCATACCATGATGACAACCTTCTTGTCTGGGAGCGCTTCGGCAATGATACGGCTACCCGGCAGAGGTGCCGCTTCCAATTGGTTGATAATCCGGTATACCACATATTGCATATTCCTGGCACTTAATCGTGAGAAGGCTTCGCTCGAGTCCAGAATCAAGCAGCAGTAGCGATTATATTCGCTCGAGAGGCCTAAGAATGAGCGCTCCTCCACCCATTCCTCGTGCGTATAGCAATTATTGAGCAAGCCTAGGACGACATTGTGCTTAATTACCGAGCTATTGGCCTCCAGTGTTTCTTCCAGGCTATTGACTTTGTCATTGAGCTTGACGAAGGCCGTGTCAATCAGCCTGTACTCATTAGTGACGTGCTCGGACGAATGGTCGAGCAGCCCTCTTATTTTGACCGTCAGCCGCTTGATTGGGCCATAGTTCGCCCTTGCCAGAATCCCGGACATTACGATACCTATCAGAATAGCCAACAAACAGATGCCCAGAATCAGCTTTTGTATAAGAATTGATTTCTCATAGAAAGAGCTTGAAGGCACGACGCTGAACATTTTCCATCCGGTCGATGGAAGCGTTTGATAGGATACGACGTGGGAATTCTGGTCAATCGTACCGCTATCGCTCTCGGCCTCCCCCCTGATGAGGCTAATGTCATAATCACTATGAGCTAACCTTCCTTTGTCTGCATCCGATATCGTGCTGCCAGAGTCATTCAGAATAAATGTACCTTCATACTGTGAAGGCATCATATTGTGGATAATCGCGCTTATTGCACTTTCCTTCACATCAATTGCTATAATAACGTCGCTGTTCTCTCCTGACGCTTGGAAGGGATAGCTGTGAGCATAAGTCATCAAGGCATTGCTTCCACCTTCCGACAGATCGGAATAAACATCCTGCGGAACCAAGCGTGTCTTCGTCCAAAGGCTGCTCTGCTTATTGCCTCTCATCCCGTCAATCCAGTCCGCCAGGTGTGCCATGCGGCTATCTTGGTCTACATTGTAATTCAGCCCATAGAGCGACGATAGCATCACATTGTGCTCAGGATAATACAGATGCACCGCTTGGATGACATCCGAGTTGCTGACAACCTCCGATTTAAGAAACTCTTGCAGGTCAATCACCTTGCTATGATTGTTCTGTAAGGAAGAGCCGGCAAACAGTCTTACATTAATGTTGTAGTTGAGGGAAATATCCAAATAGATCTGCTGGGCTCGCTGGAGTACTGATGTTTCAATTGTTTGGGCCGTGTTCTCTAGAATCAGCTGGTTTCTGTCGCGCAGCTCTTCCTTATAGTTTCTAGAGAAGTATATATAGAAGATAGAACAGATCAAGAGCACGATGACGAGAACAACAGATATATAGGAAATAGCTAGGCTAGCGAATACGGAATTCCATTTTTTCATAGTGTTCCCCTTATCCCTCTGAGCGTCTCCTCAGTCAGTCATTCAATTATCCTGCATCTTTATTAAACCAATGTAAAATAGTGTCGGCCTTTTATTCGGTGAGTGTAAAATATTATTCTCATTCCTCCCAAACTGATATAAAAGAGAAATTGTTATATTGATGCATGGCGCACCCTGATGCTACATTGAGACCGATTCCGATCCCATACGGCAAAGCGATGCAGAGCGGCACCGGTCGTTCACTCCTTCCTATGAATCGGTTAAAGATAACAATAGATAGGAGTAGATTCGATTTGAAAGCCAAATCAAAGAACAAGCTAATATCTGCTACGATGGGCGCGTTACTGCTGCTCAATCCCCTTGCAGGAAGTATCGCTATGGCCGCTCCGGCCGAATCCTCAGTCGGACTGCCTGAGGCTCCGGCATGGGGACACTTTGTAGATAGCTACAAGAACAACTCCTCCGCTAATATGACGGTCGAGTCCAATCCGACAATTGGAGTGCTCTCCGGGTTCCTCGATCTCTGGGCACAAGGGTCCTCGTGGGATAACGGCACCAAGCTGAACAGTGAAGTGCTGGACTACAATATCCAGTATGTAGCTGATCTAGCTGAGACCCGTACGGACGAAGAAGAGAATGCTGCCTATTACGACGACCGACGCAACCAAACCTACGGTGCCTATGACGGTCTTGGAACACTTGCAGATGTATACCGTGAGAAAACAGGAACGTTCACCACCATTACGAGCATTCCAGATGATGCTACGACGGTTAAGTACAATGACGGGAACGGCACCAATAAAGGCGGCAATTCAGACTCCGAGCTTGGCAAGATGGTTGATCTGATTGGTAAGCTGCGCGGCAATTATGCTTCGACTACGCCGGCTAAAAACTTCTACAGCTATATGCGTCCATGGCGTTGGGAGGATACTTCTATCATCGTGCCTACGCTGCTTCCTGCGCGCAATACGACTACGCCGGAAACGGATGGCGGCTTCCCGAGCGGTCATACGAATGCTTCCTATCTTGCCTCGCTGGCACTAGCTTATACCGTGCCTGAACGGTTCCAAGAGATGCTGACCCGCGCTTCCGAGATGGGCAACAACCGTGTCGTTGCCGGTATGCACTCACCGCTGGATGTCATGGGCGGACGCGTTATGGCTACAGCGCTGGCAGCTGCAACTCTCGCTGATCCAGATAATGCTGAGCTGAAGCAAGCCGCTTACGAGCAGGCTCATGAGATTATGCAGCAAGAAACCGGTACGGCAGAAGATCGCTTCAGCGATTATGAGAAGAATAAAGAGCAATTCACCCAGCGTCTGACCTACGGATTCACGCCGATCGCTTCCACGACGGAAGCCGCAGTCGTGCCGAAGGGCGCAGAAGTGCTGCTGGAAACTCGCCAGCCTTACCTCAGCGACGAGCAGCGTCGTGAGGTTCTTGCGACAACTGGCCTGCCGTCTGGTTATCCGGTGCTCGATGATCCAGAAGGATGGGGTCGTCTGAACCTATTCGCTGCTGCAGATGGCTATGGCGCCTTCAACAGCGACGTTACAGTAACAATGGATGCCGACAAGGGCGGCTTCTTCGCAGCTGATAGCTGGAAGAATAATATCGCTGGTGCAGGCCAGCTGACAAAAGAAGGAACCGGCACGCTGACGCTGACGGGCAGCAACACGTATTCCGGTGGCACCCAGCTTAACGCTGGTACGCTTGAGGGCGGATCCGAGGCGGCATTCGGCACTGGCGATGTGCAGAATAACGGCGGTACGCTTACGGAGAATGTAACGGGCAAGCTGACTATTGGCGGAAGCTTCACGCAAGCTGCCGAAGGTACTCTCGAGCTGAATGTAGCGAGCGCAGGTGATGTGCTTGAGACGAATGGCGCAGTCCATGTGAACGGAAAATTGCAAGTAAACTTCACAAATAGCTATGTGCCGAGCACAGGAACGATCACTTTGATCAGCCATGATGCGGATCAACGGACTGGGGAATTCTCCGCTGTTGAGGTTAACGGCTTGCCAAGCTCTTACAGCGCACAAGCTGTCTACCAATCCGACCGTATTGTGCTGACGGTCAAAAAGGCATCAACTCCAGATGCTCCGGCATGGGGACACTTTGTAGATAGCTACAAGAACAACTCCTCCGCTAATATGACGGTCGAGTCCAATCCGACGATTGGAGTGCTCTCCGGGTTCCTCGATCTCTGGGCACAAGGGTCCTCGTGGGATAACGGCACCAAGCTGAACAGTGAAGTGCTGGACTACAATATCCAGTATGTAGCTGATCTAGCTGAGACCCGTACGGATGAAGAAGAGAATGCTGCTTATTACGACGACCGACGCAACCAAACCTACGGTGCCTATGACGGCCTAGGAACACTTGCAGATGTATACCGTGAGAAAACAGGAACGTTCACCACCATTACGAGCATTCCAGATGATGCTACGACGGTTAAGTACAATGACGGGAACGGCACCAATAAAGGCGGCAATTCAGACTCCGAGCTTGGCAAGATGGTTGATCTGATTGGTAAGCTGCGCGGCAACTATGCTTCGACTACGCCGGCTAAAAACTTCTACAACTATATGCGTCCATGGCGTTGGGAGGATACTTCTATCATCGTGCCTACACTGCTTCCTGCGCGCAATACGACTACGCCGGAAACGGATGGCGGCTTCCCGAGCGGTCATACGAATGCTTCCTATCTTGCCTCGCTGGCACTAGCTTATACCGTGCCTGAACGGTTCCAAGAGATGCTGACCCGCGCTTCGGAGATGGGCAACAACCGTGTCGTTGCCGGCATGCACTCACCGCTGGATGTCATGGGCGGACGCGTTATGGCTACAGCGCTGGCAGCTGCAACTCTCGCTGATCCAGATAATGCTGAGCTGAAGCAAGCCGCTTACGAGCAGGCTCATGAGATTATGCAGCAAGAAACCGGTACGGCAGAAGATCGCTTCAGCGATTATGAGAAGAATAAAGAGCAATTCACCCAGCGTCTGACCTACGGATTCACGCCGATCGCTTCCACGACGGAAGCCGCAGTCGTGCCGAAGGGTGCTGAGGTGCTGCTGGAAACTCGCCAGCCTTACCTCAGCAACGAGCAGCGTCGTGAAGTTCTTGCGACAACTGGCCTGCCGTCTGGTTATCCGGTGCTCGATGATCCAGAAGGATGGGGTCGTCTGAACCTATTCGCTGCTGCAGATGGCTATGGCGCCTTCAACAGCGACGTTACAGTAACAATGGATGCCGACAAGGGCGGCTTCTTCGCAGCCGATAGCTGGAAGAATAATATCGCTGGTGCAGGCCAGCTGACAAAAGAAGGAAACGGCACGCTGACGCTGACGGGCAGCAACACGTATTCCGGTGGCACCCAGCTTAACGCTGGTACGCTTGAGGGTGGATCCGAGGCGGCATTCGGCACTGGTGATGTGCAGAATAACGGCGGTACGCTTACGGAGAATGTAACGGGCAAGCTGACTATTGGCGGAAGCTTCACGCAAGCTGCCGGAGGCACTCTCGAGCTGAATGTAGCGAGCGCAGGTGATGTGCTTGAGACGAATGCGATTAATGTAAACGGAAAGTTGAAAGTGAACTTCACAAGCAGCTATGTGCCGAGCAAGGGAACCATCACGTTGATCAGCCATGATGCAGATCAACGGACTGGGGAATTCTCCGCTGTTGAGGTTAACGGCTTGCCGAGCTCTTACAATGCTAAGGTTGTTTACCAATCTGACCGTATTGTGCTGAACCTTACTACCTCAACGGGTACTCCAGGCTCAGGTTCTTCTAATGGCACCGACGACAACCAGACCGGAGGTACAGAGGAGCCGGAAACGAATGCCAATCCGTTCCAATCCAGCGTTGTTAGCCGGGAGGTTGTGCTGAAAGCGGTGAGCGATGCTATCGCCGCAACGAATAACGCAAACCAATCATTCACCGATGTTAGCAATCATTGGGGCAGCAGCGCCATTGCAAAAGCAGTGAGGCTGGGAATCATAACAGGCTACGAGGATGCTTCGTTCCGTCCGAACGCTCCTATCACAAGGGCCGAGTTCGCAGGCATCATTGCCCGTGCATTCGCACTGACACCTAATCCAGCATCAGCAAGCTTCAACGATACAGACTCCAGTTGGGCTATTGGTTATATTGGCGCTTTGGCGGAGAAGGGTGTCATAACCGGTTATGCAGACGGCAGCTTTAAACCGAACGCATCGATCTCCCGTGCCGAGATGGTAGCGATCATTGCACGCGTGCTGAACCTAGACGTGCTCGCTACTAGCGAGCCGGCAAGCTTCACAGACGTGAGCAGCACCTACTGGGCAGCGGATGAGATTGAGCTGGCGTCTTCAGCTGCTCTCGTTCAAGGAGTCTCCAACTCTCAATTCGCACCTAATAGCACCACTACTCGCGCTGAAGCGGTGACGCTCATTATCCGTGCTCTCGAGAGCGACAGCTCGATCAAAGCGTTAATTGAAGGGTTGTAAGCTAGTTTAAATAACAAAGAAGGGGCTGTCCTATAAGCAGAAAGCTCATCGAAGAGATAGCACCCTTCGAAGCAAAATGTTAGGAAACATGAAAAAATATCCGTACAGGTGCTATTCCTGTACGGATATTTTTCTCTATTGGTCTATGGTTGCTTGCTCCTCCTCATATCCACTTGTGCCAGCTGTTCCCTCAGCCAAGCCAGTATGAACTCTTTATCCCGATGAATTGGATTGATTCGCTCCCATACTTCCTCAAAGTGCAGCTGGAATGTACGTATAAGTGTACCTTCGGTAATAGTGAGCAGTGCTACTCTAGAATCTGATTCCTGTCTGGGCATAATGCCAATTGATAAAGTATGATCCCCCTTAATATCCCACTCCGCATGATTCAGCAGATCAGACTGACTTTCATTGAGCAAAGCAATTTCGAAATTGTCATAGGTTTCCAGAAGCTCAATAAGATGCTCAATATGTCGGATAATATCTTCTCTTGCAGGATGAAAATAAGCATTAATGACATATGACCCCTGTTGAACAAGCTGCTCAATCACTCTCATCGGGTAGATGTGCTGCATCTTGTACTGTTGTATGTCCCTATAAAATGACTGTAAACAGTCTGTGATACGGTTCAAGTGAATACTGCGTTCCTGCTCATCTGGTATGGAGACAAGCAAATATTTCTCCATCACATCATAAGGAAGCGTCAAAAAAGAGAGATCTTGCATATAGAGGAGCTGGTTTCCACCTTTACGATCCTTCACAGGATTGAGTTCAAAGTACTCCTCGAGATTTAAAAACTTCATTAGCGGCTCAGCCTGTTCAAATAACAGTTCCGCATACTGCTCTAGGACATAGGCTTCTGGTCCGCTAACATATAATCCAGCGCCAATCTCTCTATGATGGCCTGCGGCGACACCTAGCAGCGCACCCTTTCCTTTAATCAGAATCATCTCAATTGGCGGATTATAGACCCCGTATTTGTTGAAATAGTACAGTGAGTAGCTTCCCGGATAATTAGTCCAATCCATAATCTGATTGACCAGCCGGAAGGAACGCTCTACATTTTTCGTCAACCGACACACATGCTTAACGGTCCATCCCTTCGCTAAAGCCTGCACAATTGCTTGATTCCAGTGGAGCTGAAGGTCCGAATACCCGTCAAAATAGTCTCGCTCGCTCTGAAAAGTCAAGAAGAGCTCTCCACCCTCGGCCAGGACATCTTCTTCCGCAAGTGCCTGCTTCAACATAGAAATTGCAGACTTAAGAAAAGCTTCTCTTCCTTGGATCGCTTTAGGGATCTTTTGTATCCTAAAATCCATAAGCTGGTCATCGTTCATGATAGAAGTGTACGAAGCGGCACCAGCACCGCGGCCAAAATTTTTCAAAAGCTCTGCGGAATGCCGTTGACCTACCCAAGCCTTATGTACTTTTCTGGACTCGCCATCCAGAGACAAGGAATAAATTTGCGCGTTTTGAAGGAGCTCTCGAACGGCTACACGTAGGGATGTGTTCATCCGAGTATCAGCATGCCCTTTCTGGACATACTCCTCGACAGCAGCTCTGGCTAATTTCTTGTACTCTTTATCTAAGCCCTCACATAGCGTATCAGTAATTTGCTCAACATAACTAGAATGAAGTGCAGGGGTTCGTTCTCCTCGAATCCACCTCCGGACATACGAGGCATCAATACGAAGCAATCCTGCAAGCTTGGCGGCAGACCAGCCCCGCGTCGTAAGAAGTCCTGTTAAACACTCCCCAAACTTGATACGGTTACTATTCATAACACACCTCCATTTTACCTTATTATACCATTACAACAGGACAATGAACTGTCCCGGGACAAAGCTTTCCTGTCCTGATTCGACACTGTATCTCTGTGTTATACTTGCCCATAAATACCATAATTGTAAATTTAAAAAAGGGGCGAGAATCAATGCTGCAACGACCGTATCTTTACTTAAGTAGCCTATTACTAACGATTATCCTTCTGTTGTGCGGATGTGCCCATTCGCAATCAGACAATGTGTCAATGTTTCGCGGCAACTTACAGCATACCGGGGTTTCAACTTCTAAAGGACCTGAGGAATTCAATGGGGTGAAATGGAAGTTTCAAACAGATGGCTACATCCGCAGTTCACCTGTCTTATCTAACCAGACTATATATTTCGGGAGTGAGGACAAAAACTTCTATGCCGTAGAGGCCTCAACTGGTGAGCTCAAGTGGAAATACGCTACGCAAAGCGCCATAACCTCAACAGCTGCAATCATGGACAACGTTGTTTATGTTTATGGTGGTGACCAATATTTATATGCTTTGAATGAGGACGATGGCAGCCTCAAATGGAGATTTCAAACAGATGGCATGGATGAGATTCGGGACAAAGTAGATTACTGGAAGTCCTCCCCTGCGATTTACAAGGATATGGTTTATTTTGGAGGCGGCGAGAGCACATTCTATGCGGTCAACATCTCCGACGGAACATTAGCTTGGAAGAACAAAGTTCAATTGAACGGCTATAAATGCGATGACTGCGCCCCTTTCCTACACTCTTCACCGGCTGTATATGATGACGTAGTATATGTAGGAATTGAGGGCTCTGATATGGCTAAGCAACAAGAACCGGGCAACATCTTCGCTTTTGATGCTGCAACCGGAAAGCAGCTCTGGGTATCCGATTATCTGGCCGGAGCAGTAGACTCATCTCCTGTCGTCGATGAACATGCTATTTATTTTGGCATGAGAAACAGCGGACTGGAAGCATTGGATCGGAAGACCGGCAAGCCTATTTGGCACTCGTATGCCGTTCCTTACGTTTTGGCTTCCCCCGCACTCTATCAAGGCATTTTATATTCCGGCAGTTCGGATTCGAAGGAGCTAATCGCGTTTGACCTCGCAACCCAAGAAGTCACATGGAGATTTAAAGCTATCGGGCCGATTCATGCCTCACCAACTATAGATGGCACATCAGTCTATTTTGCATCCGGTAACCATTACACAGAAGCTAATCAAGGGATTATTTACGCAGTCGACGCTAATACTGGCGCGGAGAAATGGAAGTATCAGACAGACGGCAATATCTATTCTTCCCCGATAGTTGATCAAGGCGTATTGTACATTGGAAGTGATGACGGCTTTCTATATGCGATTCAATAATAGATAGACCACTAGCTACAGGCTGCCAAGAACGGACAAAGGGCTATTCCCCAGTCTTAGTGACTGAGTGAATATCCCTTTGTCCTGGTTGGTACCCATCTTTACCCCTGAATGTCCCGTCTGGCCTCTTGCTCGGCAAGAATCTCGTTGTCTTCCGCATTATCTCTGGTTACTTTTTGAACGCCAATAGCGCTATATGATATCAACAGAATAACAGCTATGTAATACCCCTTCACATTTAATTCAAATGGAGCATTGTACAAGCCAATAAAGAACATCACATATCCGATTATCAAACCTGCTAGTGCCATAGCTGTGAAAGCCCCTGTATTTCTCACCTGCTGAATATAACTAAAAAAACAAGCTTGTCCTGCCATCAGAAAAAACGAAAGCCTCCGTCCCTATTGGGCAGAGGCTTTCCTGATTAGACCTGTATATTACTTGTTCGCCAAGAAAGCATCAATTTGACCTTGCAGTTCGGCTTGGATTTTATCGATGCCAGCCGAATCCAACTGCTTGTTCAGTTCTTCAAGGCCTTTGTCTATATCCTTAATTACGCCGTATTCGAGCGGAATCGCATAACGGAGCATCACGTTGCCAACGTTAGCAATTTCTGTTTTCACTTTACTGTTGTCGAATACAAATGTCTCAAGATCGTAGTGGTAGACGTTAGCCTCCCAGCCTTTAACCAGATCGTTAGCTTCTTGCGGGAATGCTTCATTGTCGCGATTGAGCGGCGAATTGAAGTTCCAGTTCGAGAAGCCAGTATAGTTAGGATTTTTGTCGGTTGCTTTATATTTGTCGTCACCCACCGCTTCGTAGTGTACGCCGCTAATGCCGTACATCATCAGGTCGTGCAGTTCTTTATCGTTTTGCATCAGATCGATAAACATCAAGGACCGTTCCGCATTTTTGGAAGTCGCATGAACCGATGTACCATTTTGTGTGGAAATAGCGATCGATTTTTTCTTGCCTTGGTTGATGTCAGCCAGCGCTACTTCATAAGGAGAATTTTCTTGGCGCATCAATGCCATGAGCGCTCCAAGCGTTCCGTTGTTATGCGTAATCGATGCTGTTTTGCCTGCTTTAAAGTCCGCCTGATGATCGTTTTTGCTGTTTAGAACGTTTTTAGACCATGCATTGTTATCGGCGAGATCTTTGTAATAGACGAGCAGATCTTTAAACTCTTGTGTTTCGTATACGTTAAATACTTGCCCTTTGTCATCCGTCAAATCGAAGGCAAACGGAAGGTCGAGATCGAACATATTCCATTCGTTCTGCTGCTTCAGCAATACACGGTCCAGATTGTGATATTTCCAATCTCCCGTTTCCGGAGTGAAAGGCGTAATTCCTTTCTCGTTTTGTGCTATCGTTGTCAAATAAGTAGCATACGTTTCTGGGCTGTTGATTTCAGGAAGATTATATTTCTTACGCAAATCTTCACGATACAGAATCAGCTTCTCGACGGATTCTCCTCTGTTTTGCGGAACCATGTACAATTTGCCATTGACTCTTGCTTGATCCCAGCTTACATCCGACATGGCTGCCCAAGTTTGCGGCATGTATGTCGTAAGCAGCTCTTCGGTCAATTCCAAAAATCCGCCTTTCAGCGACTGATCATTATATCCAGCCCAATTGGCCGAATAGATCAAGTCAAAATCTTCATCCGCCGCCAGCTTCAGTGGATATTTCTGAGCCCAGTCAGACCAGTCCAGAAACTCGCCTTCGACCGTGGCATTTATTTTTTCTTTCAGCTTCTTGTTAATCTCAGCAAACACGATATCATAATCAACAGGCTTAGGTCCTACAAAAATCATCTTCAGCTTCACTTCTTTGGAAGTGTCGACGGTGCCTGACGTGCTGCCATTGCCCGAAGTGTCTGAGGTGCCGCTTCCTGAATTGGTAGCTTGAGCAGGCTTATTAGCATTGTTGTTGCCGCCGCCGCATGCGCTCAAAATCATTACGAAGGTTAAAACGAGTGCCATCATCACCAGTCTATGTTTCTTCATCATTCAAGCCTTCCCCCTTGTGTATAAATATATTGATTAACCAGGTTCCCCCGGGTTCATCCTTTCACGGCGCCAATCGTCAAGCCTTGGACGAAGTACTTCTGAACGAATGGATACGCTAGCAGAATTGGACCAGTAGCCACGACTGTCATCGCCATCTTCAAGCTCTCGGTCGGAATCGATGTGGTTACGACTGCTCCTGCACCCATCATAGCTTTTCGCATGCCATCCATATTGCCAAGCATTTTGTACAAATAATATTGGAGCGGCATCAGGTTCTCGTTGGATATAAATAACAGTGCGTTGTACCAGTCGTTCCAATAGGCAAGCGCAAGAAACAATCCGATTGTAGCGAGCGCTGGCTTCGAGAGCGGCAGAATTAGACGAGCATAGATTAAAAAATCGCCCGCGCCGTCAATTTTGGCTGACTCTACTATTGCTTCCGGAATGCTGCTCATAAACGACTTCATAACAATGATGTAGAAGACGTTCAGCACCATCGGAATGACTAAGGCGAGCGGAGTATCTTTCAAATTGAGGTAATTAACAATTAGCAGATACCACGGAACCAGTCCGCCACTGAACAAAGTCGTGAAGAAGAAGAAGAACGAGAATTGATTGCGCCACTTGAAATCTTTTCTGGATAACGCATAAGCCGTCATTGAGGTCAAGAACAGACCAAGAAGCGTGCCCGATATTGTAACCCCTATGGTGACTAGGTAGGCGTTGATCATCTCTTCGGGATACTTGAACAAAATGCTGTAGGCTTCCGTAGAAAATACAGTCGGTATAAATTGATAGCCATCCGTTACAATTTTGCTTTCTTCCGTAAGGGATGACGATACGACTAGCACAAAGGGGAAGATACATAAAATGGCTAGGAAAGCCAGAGATACATAACCAATCCCCGAAAATATTTTACGATCGAGCTGCTTCATATCGCTACCTCCATTATGAGAAACTAAATGCGGCTAGAATAGGGCGCGGTCTTTGTCGTATTTACGGACAGCGTAGTTCACAGCCATGATTGTCGCGAATCCAAGAACGGATTGGAAGACACCTGCCGCGGCTGACATGCCAATATCATTCGAAGTAATGAGCGACCTGAACACGAAGGTATCAATGACGTCTGTCGTTGAGAATAACAAGCCATTGTTGCCGATCATGTTATAGAACATTCCGAAATCACCGCGGAATATGTTCCCGACCGCCAGAAGCACCAGAATAATAATCGTCGGATACAGGTTTGGAATCGTCACCTTCATGATCCGCTGAAAAATGTTGGCGCCATCGATTTCAGCTGCTTCGTACATCTCGGTATCTATGCCTGTAATCGCGGCCAGGTACATGACCGTGCCATATCCGAGGCCTTTCCATGCAGATACCAGAACCAAGATATAAGGCCAGTAAGCAGGCGTATTGTAAATATCGACAGGCTCCAGTCCGATGCCTGTAAGCAGAGCATTCAGCGTGCCGATATCATAGTTAAGCAAATTATAGGCTATCGCGCCGACAACGACCCATGAGATAAAGTACGGCAGGAACAGCGCCGATTGCATGAGCTTCCGGAACCATTTGCCGCCAACCTCGAACAGCATTATCGCTGCAAAAATTTGCAAAGCGTTATTCACGACGATGAACGCAATATTGTACAAGGCTGTATTACGCGTTACCCGCCAGGCATCCCCTGACTCGAAGAAGAAACGGAAGTTGTCCAGCCCGTTCCAGGCACTTCCAAAAATTCCGCCGGCGTAATCGTAATGCTTGAAGGCAATAATGATACCCACCATTGGCGTATAAGCAAACAAGAGAAAAAATACAACCGACGGTGCCAGCATCAATAGGAGAACTCTATAATTTTTCAGATCGTTCCAAAATGTATGCCTTTTCATATTTGCTCCCCTCTCTTCTCTATATTTCTCATTATAAAAGAGTAAGAGTGATGAAATAATTAAGCGAAACAACTAAAAGCAATACTAATTCAACGATTTGAAAATAAAATAAGCCCATATTCCGTCCAGAATATGAGCCTCATGAACAAATCGATTCCGATATTCAGATTTTGTTTCTCTTCCGATACTCGCCGGGCGACATTCCCATAGACTGTTTGAACTGCCTGTTGAAATAAATCATGTTCTTATATCCCGTTTGTTCTGCAATTTCATATATCTTCTTAGTTGGATCTCCAAGCAATGTGCATACCCGCTTCATGCGCAATTCATTGAGAAAATCACTGAATAGACTGTTGGTTTCGGCCTTGAACAGCTGACCGAGATAATTAGGCGTGAAATCGAAGTGAGCCGCAACTTCGTTCAGCGTTATTTTTTGCTCCAATCTTCCCTTCACATATTCAGTAATTTCATCGATTAGCTTCCGCTTTTGTCTTTGCCGTTTCAAATAAAGCAGCTCCGACAGCTCGAAGAACCTTCTTCTCAGCCACGACAGAATATCGTGCACCGTTTCGAACTGAAAAAGCAGTCCGGAATGATGGGAATCCCAATTCAATATCTCATACAAATGCTCGTTCATTTGCCGCAAATCTGCATGCAGCTTAGAGGTAATCCGAATAATAATATCGTAAATGTCGTTTTTCCGGGAGAATGGGCTGTCTCCAGTAAACAGCTGCAGCAAGCAATCATCAATGGCTGTAAGGTCATAGTCGAGCATAGCTTTGAGCATCCGATCAACAATATCCTCTAAATCAGAAGCAATTTTCTCCTTCGGATGCCACTCCGAGGCATTTTGGATCAGCCTGTTTTTCCCGACAATCCATTTGATGCTGAGTGCTGCCTGAGCCTGCCGATAGGAGTCATGCAGCTTGCCCAGCTCGGTTGTGTACATCCCTCTTCCAATTGTAATGGACAAGGCAAAGGTCTGGTAGAACGCCCGAATCAGCTCTTCCAGCAAGACCGTAAAATGCTGCTCCTGAACCGAGGCCAGTATAACAAAGTGATAGTCATAGGTCGTGATAACCATGCCTAAATTATGATCCTGAGCGAACCCTCGGATAAATTGATTGGCATTACTACTCCATGAACACCGCTCTTCTTCCGTCCATGTCTGGATTTTCCATGCCATGTCGTCGATCTCTATGATGGCGACCGCCGACGCGCTTTGTAGATAGGGGATGAGAAAGCTGTGAATGTGCGTCTCCACCTGCCCCGGAGCGGTCTCGTTAAACCAGCGCAGCAGCAGCTCTTGATTGACAAGTGTCAACGTCTCCGATAAGGAAATATGCTGCTTCCTCTCCTTCTCAATCTTGTCACAGAGTCCGCTCAGCATCTTGTTCAGCTCGTCGTCATCGACGGGCTTAAGCAAATAACCGGATGCGTTCAATTGAATCGCCTCTTTGGCATAATGGAAATCCTGATGTCCGCTAATAAAAAGAATTTGGACCTCAGGGTTAATGTCTTTCGCTTTCCGCGCAAATTCGACGCCCGACATAATCGGCATGCGGATATCGGAGAGAATGATGTCAACAGGGTGCTGCTCCATCATTCTCAAAGCGCTGAACCCGCTCGTTGCTGTTCTAACGCTATGCCAAGATAAATGCTCGCTGCCCGCCACACGTCGTCTTAACCATTCCAAATCGACTACTTCATCATCTACCAGCAGAATGTTAATCTCCATCGCCATAAGTACTCTACTCCCCCATCACTTCCCGGATTTCTGCATTATCAACCGGTAAAATAATCTGTACAGCTGTTCCCGCTCCAAAATAACTGCCGATATGAATGCCAAAATCATTGCCGTATCTCAGTTTAATTCGTTCTTCCACATTTCTTAAGCCATATCCATCAGAATGGCTGGAGCTTGACCTCATTCTACTCAAAGTATCGGGTCGCATACCGATCCCCGTGTCAATGACCTTGAGTTCAATGCGGTCGCCAAGACGCTTGCCAGTAATTCGGATCGCAATCGTCTCTCCGAACCAGGCGTGCTTGAATATATTTTCCACGAACGGCTGCAATATCAGCTTAATGATGGGGACATGTAAAATTTCTGGATCAATATCATAATAAACCTGAAAGGCCTCTGCATACTTCACTCTCTCGATCTCAAGATACATCCTCACCTGCTCCAGCTCTTTTTCAAGAGAGATATACACATGCCCTTCGTTCAAGGTGAGCCGATAAAATTTGGAAAGGCCTTGGACCATCTGCGTAACCTTATCGACCTCCCCGAGATTGGCCAAGCTGCCAATTGTCGACAGCGTGTTGTACAAGAAATGGGGATTGATCTGCGCTTGAAGCACATCCAGCTCCGCTTGCTTTTTCTGAATGCCCTGCTCGTAGACGTTCCGGATCAGCTCCTGGATACTCGTCGCCATTTGATTAAAGCTATTGGCAATGTAGACAAATTCATCATTACCTGAAAAGCCAATTCTTTTATAGAAATTCCCTTCCTGAAACGATTGGACCAAATATACGATTCGCTTAATTTTTTTGCCTGATATACGGGCAACCAGGAAGCCGATAAATGCCATAACCAGAAAGCTGATGGAACAAACGGTAGTAATGACTCTCTGCATTCTGCTCGCGTCTTTGTTCAAATAAGTGTGCGGCACCCGTGCCTCGATGACATAGTTAGATAACGGTATATCCTCACTAATGATCAAATAAGAATCTTGCTTCGCATGTTCATCCAGGGCACCCTGTTCATATATATTCAAGCCTGTAGCCCTATCAATCAAACGAAGGTTCATGCCCTGTTCAATCGGAAATGTATCGAAATTGCCGAACAGCTCGTCAATTCTCGCCGTCACACGAATATAACCGATAATGGCCGGACCTGCGTTGGAAGAAACGAGCTTTCGGATATACGAAATGTTGCCAAGCTCACTATCCGTGTCCGCTTGAAGCCACAAGCTGTCTTTTTTATTTGTGACAATCGACTTGAACCACTCCGAATTCTCGATAGCTCGATAGGATAGAACATAATAATCGCTTCTGCTTATTGGCAACGACATATCATCGCCGGTAATTTCAAACATCGTCTCATTAACGGTATAGAGCACTAATCTCAGCTTGTTCCCATACAGCTGCAGAGGAGCCTTCATATAGGGAACGATATCGTCCCTCATTTTGAGCATGTTTCCCAAAGGGTCCCCCCTATACTGTAGAGCATTCTGAAAGGTCATATTGAGAAACAGCGAATTGGTCATTCGTGTGATCTCATCTGTCTGATATTCGATGTTGTTCCTTGTCTGCTTCAGAGCCGTCCGGACATTCGTTTCCGCCATCTCAGTCCTAGACTCCACGAGCATCGTATAGGCAATATAGCCGACCAGTATATCTGTCAACAATACAAGAATGAGATACGGAATCATCATCTTGTAGGTGAACGGAATATATTTTTTACTGTACGAGAACCTCTCCATGCCATATGCTCCCTTGTAACCGTGTAAATGGTATACCGCTATTTTCATCCATTCTACACCATAAAGAAAACGGTTACTATTTCTTGCGAATAAATTTTCTGTATAGGATTGAGTGGATGGTATTCCTCCATTTAGGTTGGGGCATCATACTGATGTTGTCTTCTTTTGTCGAACCATGTAGATAAATAGGGGACAAAAATATAATTGATCCATAAATTTTCTATACAGGAGAGACATCTCATGCAACGCATTCCTTTTAGTCATACATTGACAATCGGCTTCATGCTATTCGCCTTGTTCTTCGGAGCAGGGAATCTGGTATTCCCGGCGATGATGGGCCAGAATGCGGGGGATCATTATTGGCAAGCCAGTCTGGGCTTTCTGATTACAGGCGTCGGTCTGCCCTTGCTTGGAACATTGGCGCTCGGCTATTCCGGCTCGAAAAGCCTGCTCGCACTGACCAGTCGCGTGCACCCTTGGTTTGCCTACGGCTACACCACATTGCTCTATTTATCGATCGGGCCGTTGTTCGCCATGCCGAGAACCGGCAGCGTTTCATACGAAATCGCCATTAAGCCCTATATCGGAACGGAGCATGGTTCAATAGAATTGGTGATCTTCACTGTATTATATTTCGGGGTGACCTTGCTCCTCTCCATTAACCCAGCAAGAATGGTTGATATCGTAGGGAAAATACTAACGCCCGTATTGATCACCTGCATCGCATTGTTAGCCGTAGCAGCCGTTATTAAGCCACTTGGCGAGCCTCAAGCACCGAGATCCAGCTATAACTCCCAAGCCTTCTTTAATGGATTTCAAGAGGGGTATTTGACCATGGATGCGCTCGCGGCATTCGTATTCGGCATTATCGTCATCAACGCTATTCGAGCGAAAGGGGTTACCGAACGCACAAGCATTCTGTTCATCTGCTTACAGGCGTCCCTAATTGCAGCGGCAATGCTTGCCGTTATATATACATCCCTGACCTATATCGGAGCAATCAGCGTATCCGCCTTCGGTATTCTGGGCAATGGCGGCGAGGTACTGAACCTCGTGACCCACCACTATTTCGGCACGTTCGGAGGGTTTATTCTAGGCAGCACTGTGCTGCTTGCCTGTCTGACTACAAGCATAGGTCTGACCACCGCTTGCAGCAGCTATTTTCACAAAATCATTCCAGGCATGTCGTATAAGAGCATCTGCATTGTCTTGAGTGTTATCAGCGCCTTGCTGGCCAATGTCGGTCTAGAGCAACTCATCCATATTTCCGTGCCTGTTCTGACGATATTATACCCGCTGGCTATCGTGCTCATCATACTGACATTCTTGCATAAGCTGGTTAAAGGTAAGCGTGCTGTATACCAGATTAGCTTGCTGCTGACTTTTCTCGTCAGTCTGGTCGACGGCCTTGTAGATACACCACTTGCTATAGGGCAGCTCCACGACTTCTTCAACCAGTACTTGCCGCTATATCATATCGGATTGGGCTGGCTGGTTCCAACCTGCGTAGGAATATTGATTGGGCTTCTGCTGCCGGGGCGACAGAATGGACGACAATCCTCAAGGCTCGTGGAGGAGTGAGTGGCGGCGGCTCCGTATAGATGCAGGAAGGCACCCGATTGGGTGCCTTCTTTAGACTGTAGAGAAACCTCCTGTTTTTTTATGAGGGCTTAAATATTTTTCGTTAAAATGTAGCTCCCAGATCGTATTAAATTGATTTTTCTTCGATTAGACGAGAACCACCAAATAAAAGAAAGTGCCGAAAAGCCCCTTGGACTTTCTCGAGCACTCTGAGGTTGCATTATTTATAACCAAATCCATTGTTTTGTCGCATGAGTAAATTTCAGGAAACTGAATGGTAGTGAGTACAGTGTATAGAAAGCTATTGACGATATACCGCTATAAGGTTGTATGAAATACAGTCTGCATCACGCGAGATAGGCTATTAATTGTGCGAGCTGAAGCTACATTGTATTTCGTGCAATATAATCAGTGGAAACGGCACTAGAAGTCCGCTGAGGTTGCATTACATACAACCAAATCCGTTGTTTTGGCTCATAAGAGTAAATTTCAGGAAACCAAATTGTAGTGAGTGCAGTGTATAGAAGGCTATTGACGATATACCGCCATAAGGTTGTATGAAATACAGTCTGCATCACACTAGATAAACTATTAAATTGTGCGAGCTGGAGCTACATTGTATTTTGAACCACCAAATAAAAAATTGCCGAAAAATCCCTAGGACTTTCTCGGGCACTCTGAAAGGGCACACGATTGGGTGCCTTCTTTTGTCTTTTTTTGACCTACGACTGGCTCATTCATCCTTCATTAACGTTTTGAAGGTCTGCAGCTTCTTCTGAGCGCGTCGATACATCATATAATCAAATAGATTGGCTATACATATGATGCCAAGCACGATCCATAAAGTTGGCATAAATGGCTGCCTATTCTCCATTTCACCGCTCGTGACCATTAATAAGGCTGCCATAATTACGGTAGCAACTAGAACTGCAATTAGGTTGTTAATAAAGAAGTACGTCCGAGAATTTGCTATACTAATTGGAAGTATGGATGTCAGCCATTCTGTAATAAAACCGATAATGAACCCTATGCTTCCACTGGCTAATACCGTTAACACTTTATACGAGAGCAGCGCGTCTGATTGATCATAAAACTGTAGGACAACACCCAAGAAGAGACCCAGAAAAAATGACTTTATAATATTTTCTAAATTAATTTTCTCCATGATTGTTCTCCTATATTTTGAGTGTGTTCCTAAGCTTTTTTGAGAACATTTTTGATACTTCCAGTTCTGCGTTATTATCCATTCGAAGTACATACCTGGAGTTAAACCATGGAATAATTTCTTTGACATGCAGTAAATTAACAAGCTGTGATTTATTGATTCGTATGAATCCTTTTGCTGCCCATATGTTCTCATAATACTGTAGGGTTTCTTTGATACTGTAACGATTAGACTGTGTACATGCCATAAGGCCATCAGGACCTGCTTCTAGATAGATAACATCCCTTGGTTCAATCACTGCAAATTTATTCTCGCTTAAGCCTGTAAGAGTATTCGTGTAATGGCTGTCTTCTCGAACGCCGGAGACCAATAGCTTAATCACATCCATGTAATCAATAGCATCGAATACTACACTAAGCTTTCCACTTGGTATGTCATATCCTTGTTCAACGAGCACCAACTCACTGTCTTGCTTAATTTCGATTTGGTATTTGGATAACTCTTGCTTTAGTTTCTCATATACTTTAGTTGAACAGCATAATTGAACCATCATGTCTCCTCATGACAGAAGTATTTATTCCACTATCATCCTATCATAAATCATTCTTATTTTTACCAATTCCTCTATAGCTTTTTCTGTAAAATCCAGCGATCCAAAATTGGCTATAAAATAGGTGTCCTTTTTTTTATCATACAATATATAAGTCCCTGTAGCTCCGACAGCACCATATACATCTGACATTGAGCCTAACAGGAATGACAGCTCGCTAAAGTCAAAATACATCATGCCCATCCCATAATAGATACCTTTTTCATAGCGCTGATTAAAGTCCGTCATCTGCTTATAGACTTCATCAGACAGTAAATCCCCCTTTTCCAAAGCCCTCATGAACGTTAACAGATCCTTCATAGTGGTAACCACACCGCCGCCTGCCCAGTCAACCGATAATGCATTTTTGTCGCTATAGTCCATGCCATTCAAATAAATCCCAACAATATCAACGGGTGTATCCTTAGAGAACATGAGATAGCTATCCTTCATGCCCAAGGGCTCGAATATTCTTTCTTCTAGGATCTCTGAATAAGGCTGGGCCTCGATAGCTTCCAGAATAAGTCCTAGCAATATATATCCGGTATCCGAATAATAAAATTGCTGTCCCGGTTGTCCGACAGGGTCCTGGTTATCTCTAGTAAACGCAATCAGCTCTTCTGGAGTAAATGAAAGATCAGGATTAGCTGATATCCTATCCAGCATAGGTTCCCCGCTTTTTACCGGACCTTCGAAATAATCGCCCACTCCTGATGTATGACTCAGTAGTTGCTTTACCGTTACCTGATCGCTATAATCTATGCCGTCTATCACAAATAATCCCTGAAGAATCTCAGTATCTAGCCAAGCATTAATTTTATCATCATAGCTGATTTTACCTTCGTCTACTAATAGGCCGTAGACAGCAGCACACATGGTTTTGCCGATGCTGGCTGCATGATATGGACTATCGATCTGAACAGGCTGATCTGAGGATTTATTATAGGTGCCTGCTGCAAATTGTTCAAAGTACCCTGTCTGATCGGAGTATATTGTCAATAATACGCTGGATAATGAATCATTTTTTTCTGCGATTTTTGTTATATGTTTTTCGATTTTCTCATGAACTGCCTCTTTCGATATCGGCCTATTCATGAAGGCTAATACACCATACCCGATTGCAACTAAGAGGATTATACCAACCAATATTCCAATTCCTAATTTCATATGGACCACCTCTCGCTTCCCGTACTTTTCATACCTTAATCTAAGCGATGGTTAATGATTTAGATACGCTTTTACCCTAAGCGGTCGGAATTCACAGGTAAGACGACTTTTGAGTGGTCTAAGACCGATTTCCATTCTCTGTCTCCCCTCTGGTAAAATAGAGAAAATCATATTCTCACTTAGGAGGCAGACGATAACGATGGAGCAAGAGCTAAGTGCACAGATCATGCAATGGCACGAGGATAACGAACACCAGCAGATCGTAGACACTCTGATGAAGATTCCTCCAGCGGACAGGGATTACGATATGATCAGCAGTATGGGCCGGGCGTATAACAATCTGAGCTTGTATGAAGAAGCGCTGGAACAGTTCGCTTTCATTGCTGAGCAGGGGAACAATGATCCATTGTGGTATTTTCGCGTAGGCTATTCCTATTATTATATGAAGCGGTATGAGGAAGCGGCAGGTGTGCTGAGCACCGCGCTGGAGCTGGACCCTGACGATCAGCATTCAGCCAGCTTGCTGGACTGGAGCCGCAGCAAATGGCACAAGCAACAAAAGGCCGAATCCCGGCGCACACTCAGCAGACAACAGAAAGACCCGGGAACGGTCCCTTTTGAAGGTATGGATCTGGGTAGCTTCTGGGAAGACAGTACCTATGCCAGAGAACAATATGTCTCTGATCCGCCTACCGATGAGCTGATTACTTCTGTGGAGGAAGAACTCGGCTATAAGCTGCCGGCTTCCTATATCGCACTAATGAAGCATCAGAACGGGGGCGTTCCCCGTCATACATCCTTTCCGACGGATGAGGCTACCTCGTGGGCTGAGGATCATATTGCTATAACGGGAATTATGGGGATCGGACGCGACAAAAGCTACTCTATCTGCGGTGACCTTGGCAGTCCGTTCATGATTGAAGAGTGGGGCTATCCGGATATCGGCGTGGTCATCTGTGACTGCCCTTCGGCAGGGCACGACGTCGTGATGCTGGATTACCGCTACTGCGGAAAGGACGGCGAGCCTGAAGTCATCCATGTCGATCAGGAAGATGACTACGAGATTACATTCCTGGCACCGGACTTTGAGACGTTCATCCGTGGTCTTGTGTCTGATGAGGAATACGACACTTCTGAAGAGGATAAAGAGGACGATCTGCGCAAAGTGGCTGAAGGACAATTCTCCCCACTGCTCACGGAGCTCTGCGCTAAGGCCTCTGAGGTGGCTGGGCTGGAGTCCACAATACGCAGCGTCTGTACCCGGATCGTCCAGGAGAAGGGCCATTTCTCCTTTCATGCGGATGAGCGGTCTCATCTCATGTATGACGTGCAGTTCTGGCTATACACCAATGCTTACAAGGCTACCAGCCGTCAGCAGTATCTGGATACCTATGATCAAATGATCGCTTTCGGCGGTGAGTTCGGCCAAGGCGGGTACGCTCCCGGCTTCATCAGCGATTGGCTGGACGGGCGGATCGGGGAAGGCCATATCGTTCAGGAGAACGGAGTTCTCCGCTTCACGGACGAAGCACGTAGTAGGGTCATAGCCAAGCTTTCAGCGGAAGCAGAAGCTGCACAGGCATTGGAAACTGCAGGAGCAGGGAAGGATTTAGCACCCTTTATCCTCGTGGAGCAGAATGATGGCGGCAAGTCTGTCATTCTGACGGTAGGCAGCTATTTGGCCAAGCTATTCAACACTCGGGCGGACGAGGGATTCGAAGGCAACGGCTACGATTGGGCCTCGCTGGCGGTGGTGTTTTTGAATGAGCGGATGCCGGAGCTCGCGGACACGATTCATTTTGACCCGGAAGCAGACATGTTCTGTGCCTATTCGAGTAATGGAGCCGCTGTAGAACAGTTCACATGGGCGTTCAAGTCAGCCTGTGAGGATGAACTGCTCATTCACGATCTGTTCACTCGCGCAGAGCTGGACTAAAGCTATTGTAACGGGGAATGAGTAGAAAATCACGAATTCATATGCCGATCGATTTGGTCGGCTGACTTATTACAGAAAGCTCCCTACGGTCAACTCGAAGGGAGCTTTCCTGCTGCCTACGGTTCACCGCGCTGTCTGTAACGACAAGTTTTAAAGGCCATCCTTTACGGGCAATGTCATTAAGTTAAACTCAGAGACAAGATCGTGAATAGAAAATGAATCCGAAACGGCATAGGAAATAGTCCTATGCCGTTTCGAATTTTATACAAGCAAGAAAAA
>NZ_JCAALS010000038.1:0-55812 GCF_059686975.1 Paenibacillus xinjiangensis
ACAAGGAAGAAATATTGGAGAGTTGCAGGTAGTCCAGTTCTTCAAACCACGCTAAACAACCAATTTTGGTTAAACAACGGCTTGAAGAGTTTAACGGACAGATACAAATCTTTGCGGAATATGACATGAACCGCCGTATACCGATCGGTACGTACGGTGGTGTGAGAGGTCGGGGGCTAACCGCCCCCTCCTACTCGATTTCATGACTCACGCCTGGAGTCGAAGGTGAATCCAGGGAATTTTACTACAGGTGATTTGACCTTGTGAAGGGCATCGAGCAGCTCAGCTCCCACATGCAGATTATCGCCGACAAGCTCGCGAGGCGTTAGAGCCATCCATTGATTAAGCGACACGTCGGCGAACCGATCGCTTTTGAACATTTCGAGAAACCATAACGTTTCTGTACCTGTATTCTGAATATAATGTTCGAATGCGTACGGAACGTATCCGACATCCCCCGCTCGATAATCGAACGTACGTGCATTGCCGTTAGCACCAAATACCGTCATGCGGCCCTCTCCTGTAAGATAATATTGCCATTCATCGTTATTCGGATGCCAGTGCAGCTCACGCATTCCACCTGGTTTAATCTCAACTAAGGCTGCTGCAATCGTCTTGGATGCAGGGAAATTGGAGGAATCGACAATACGTACACTTCCTCCCGATATTAGAATGGGGGGCTGCTCAAGCAGTCGATAAGTAAAGGATTGGGGGATAGTGCCATAAGGGGATTCGACCTTCTGGCTATCGATTGGTCCTGGTACTTGATCTTGATAAATGTAGGCCTGATTCGGAGGAATATGGTCAAAAACACTCTCTGGTACGCCGAAGTTAGCAGATAGTACTTCTCTTGGCGTATGGGCGAACCAATCGGTAATCGATAGTGTGTTCAGATCAGAGAAGGCGCCGTCGTCGAATACAAGCAGGAATTCACAGCCTCCCTCAAGGGCTTGTATCGAGTGGGGGATTCCGGGAGGGAAATACCATAGATCACCTGGCCCAATATCCGCTATGAAATTTCTGCCGTTCTGATCGACGGAAGTAATGCGTGCATGGCCGATGAGCATATAAGACCATTCAGCCTGCTGATGCCAATGCAGCTCGCGAACTCCCCCAGCAGTTAAGCGCATATTCACACCAGAGAGCGTTGTTGCTATTGGGAGCTCACGGCTCGTGATTTCTCGTGACCATCCGCCTTGATTAAGCTGCATATGCGTGTCAGAGAAGGAGAATCTTAAGTTGGGAATTAAGCCCGCGTCCGTAACTGGCGGCACATACATATCGGGATTCTGACGATCTCGCATAATATCTCTTGGCCCAGGATCAGTTGCACCTGCTCCATCACTGCGAATAGGCTCAGGGATGTTGGAACTGGAATGTGTATTGCGTTGTCCATTATTCATGCTCCATACTCCTTTCGAGAGAAACAGCCAGCTGTAATTAACATATGGGCTGGGATTTGTCCTCTATGTCATCAGGTGCTAAAGAGGAGGAGATAAGGCTTGAAAGTGATGTGATTCAGGAACAGCTAAGGGAATGATTGACAAATGAGTGTATTAAGGTAATAATACATCTATAGCGTATGAACCACTTAGTACACACACTTTGCAGTTGAATGAGAGGTATCGATATGAAGACAAGTGAAGGATGGACGGAAGTCTCTTTCAATAATCGGGATCCGGTCTATCTGCAGGTCGTGAGGCATTTCAAAGAGCAGATTGCAACAGGCAAGCTGGAAGCCGGGCAAGTTATTCCTTCCAGAAGAGAGTTAGGGGCCTTGCTCAAAATTAATCCGAATACAGCCCAGAAAGCTTATAAAGAAATGGAGGAGCAGCAGTTGATCGTGACAGAGGGGAATTCACCTAGCCGTATTACCAGCCAGGATGACATATTGCGTGCCATACGCTCGGAGCTAATAGGGGATGCGGTAGATGCTTTTGTAAGCTCGGTAAGAAAGGTCAATGTACCCGTAGAAGAATTACTGGATTTGGTGAAGAGCAAATATCTTAAGAGCGTTGCTGACGAACAGGCAGAATCAGGAGGTGCTGTAGGAAATGATTGAAGTGAAAGATGTACATAAACGCTACAACTTCAAGAAAGTTCTTAATGGCGTATCCTTCACAGCAGAGAAAGGGCAAATTACTTGCTTGATTGGCATTAATGGTGCAGGAAAATCTACACTGCTGAAAGCGATTATGGGTCTAACTCCTTTTAACAGCGGCAGCATTCTTATAGACGGTCAGTCAATCAACAAAGAGATGTACGAGAAAGTATCCTTCGTGCCAGACCATCTCACAATGCCAACAGGTATGAAGCTCGTCGATGGGCTGCAGTTCATGGAGGATTATTACAAGAGTTGGAATAAGGAACGTGCGAAGGAGCTCATGCAGTTTTTTCGGCTGGAGAAGACGGATCGTGTGGGCAGCTTGTCTAAGGGAACAGCAGCGAAGTTTAGTTTATTGCTGGGTCTCGGACAAGATACAGATTATGTTCTATTGGATGAGCCGTTCTCAGGCATTGATATGTTCAGCAGGGAGCTGATTGCAGAGGTGTTCTCGAGCCAGCTCATTGAAGATAGAGGTGTTCTTCTGACTACCCACGAGATTAGCGATATGCAACACCTTATTGATAAAGCTGTTCTTATGCAGCATGGGAGCATTATCCGTTCATTCGATTGTGAAGAGGTGCGGAGTGAAGAAGGCAAGTCTGTTATTGATGTAATGAGAGAGGTGTATCAGGCGTGAACCGATATTTGAAGCTGGTGCATATGGAAATTCATCGTTTCCGCTATATTTTGGCGTCTTTGATGGTTATTACGGTTATCGTTGAGACGAGTGCAATGGTGTATACACTATTCAAGGAGTTGGCTAAACAAAAGGCTGATCCGTTATACAACGGGGTGACTGGGCCCTATGTTCCAGAAGGAATGCTGTCCTTCACCTGGGCGATGGGCAATTCACAATTTTATTACAAGCTGTCAATTCTATTATGTGTCATTGTTCTTGTCGTGTATGTCTTCTTAATCTGGTATAGAGATTGGTTAGGGCGCAACACATTTATTTATAGGCTTCTTATGCTGCCAGGAGCTAGAAAAAATATTTATCTGTCTAAATTAACCGCTATCCTGCTCTTTGTATTCGGAATACTATCCTATCAGCTCATGTTGTTGCCTGTACAAAAAATAATATTTAATTGGATCGTTCCTGCCACGATGAGGGTGGATTCGTATTGGGTGGAAGTGCTGTCTTCCAATAGTGCTTTTAATGTGTTAGTTCCACGAAATTTCGAGCAATTTCTAACCTATTACGGATTGGGTCTAATGGGTGTACTCGTTGTTTTCACAGCTATTCTGCTCGAAAGAAGCTACCGTCGTATAGGCATTGTGTATGCGATTGTGTATTTGGGAGTCAATATTGCGGCTGTATCACTACCTGCGTTTCTGGGGGCATTAAGCTCCGGGTATTGGTATTCAAGTGAAATATTCGTTGTAGAGCTTGTGATGTGTGTATTTGTTCTGATTACATCCATCGGTCTTGGCTTCCGGCTGTTAGCCAAGAAGATAACAGTGTAAGGGAGATAACGATGAAACGATACATATTGTCCATATTAGTTGTACTATTGGCTGTTGGGGGAGTTGGTACTTATTATCTGTTTGGGTCTGCTGATCATTTGCCGGAATTTAGGCTGATGACCGTTCAAGGAGATTCTAAAGAAGGTATGCCCCTTGAGCTTTCGGGTAATTACGGTGGAAGAATGAGATCTGAGTATATAGAGGTGTCAGCGCAAGGAAGTGATTATCAGAGCAGGCGAGATACTATGCGTAACGATATACTTAGCTATAGGAGCGGCTTATATGAGGAGGCTCTTATGAAGGCGCTTATTGAGCAGCATCGCAGCTTCATGAGAGGTAAAACCGATTCATCAGCCTTATATACAGATGAGGAATGGATTATATACGCTCAACCGAAGAGCAAGTTTAATGATTCTAATAGCTATACTCATTCGTTCAGAATCAGTATGCTTGATCAGCGGACCAATACGGTGAAACAGCTTGAGACGCATGTTCCAGATTCGGATTATACGATCTTATACGTCACGGATGTGAAGCGCATTGGCGATCAGATTCATATTGTGTCTACACAATATACCGATAGAATGTACAGTTCAATTGTATTTGATCATATCGTCAATCTTACAACTGGGGAACTGATTCGTAGTGTTAACTTGACGCCAATGGATAATCAAACAGATGAGATTATAATCAAAAATAGTGTCATCACCAATAATAAATCCGTTTCTAGCGACTATGTATTGATCAATGCTACAGAGGAGAAATTGATCTCACAATCGGATAATTACGGTTATAATGCAACATGGATGGCTGATTCTCTGTTCTACTATTCTTATGAAACAGGGCAGGTCACACCACTGCCACAGCATTATTCACGATTGAATAGAGAAACTCAAGTATCCTATGGTCTGCATGAGACTTACTTTACCTATGCTCAGTATGATGCTGAGAAGGTTGTATTATCAAAGTATAATCTCGCTACAGAGGAGTATGAGCAGGAGTATGCTGTGATCACAGCACAAGAGCTTGGTGCAGAAGAGATTCAACAATTGCAAATAAATAAAGATCGGGTGTATATGCTGCTCAGGGGCACAGATGGACCTATGGCGGCAGTACTAGATAGCTCGAATGGACAGCCAGTCTATATCGGTAAAGTCACTCATGAGAATCCGGAAGTGGCAGACAACGAGAAGATGGAATACTTGCGATTACTGAATATGTCTATAACCAACCATTAAAAATCGAATGGGTGTGATGAAACATCATGCTGGCTACGCTTGGTTTGAAACAAAAAGTTGAAATATTGAAGGTCGTTGAGAATTATGGCTATCAAGTCGCTCATTATTTGCTGGAGGACGATTATCTCGCGATGGAGGCCGCGAAGTCAGCATTGCTTGAGATTAGCCAGGATGAAGCATTCTTCAGCGGAGAATTAGCGGAGCAGCGAAGTATGATGAAAAAGGTGACTATTCGTCAATCGCTGCTCGTCAAAAAAAATAAGTTAGCTATGAAATTCACTGGCTGAGTCCTGGAACAACAAAACGCCTTGGTCCAATGATTAATAATCATAGGCCAAGGCGTTTTGTTTGTGCTTATAGCATTAATAATTCGCGCAGCTCCTCTTCTGTCAGGGAGGACAAAGCTTCTTGACCAGGCTGAATGACCTCATCAATCAAATTCTTCTTCTTCTGCTGCAGCTCATGCATTTTATCTTCTACCGTACCCTGAGCCACAAGTCGGATCACCTGTACGACGTTCTTCTGCCCAATCCGATGGGCACGATCCGCCGCCTGCTGTTCTACAGCGGGATTCCACCATAAATCATACAAGATAACGGTATCCGCACCGGTTAGGTTAAGGCCAGTTCCACCTGCTTTCAATGAGATGAGGAACAGATCTCGTTCTCCTTCATTGAATCGATTGCAGTATTCCACGCGATCCGAGGACTTCGTCTGTCCGTCTAGATAGAAGTGGGATATGCCCTGAAGGCCTAGCTCTCTTCTGATTAGTGCTAGCATCTCGGTGAATTGGGAGAATATGAGCATCCGCTTGCCTGCACTGCGGCATTCCTCAATTATTTCGAGAAGCTGCTCGAATTTGGCAGAGCTTCCGTTGTAGCCTTCCACGAAAAGAGCAGGGTGGCAGCACAGCTGGCGAAGCCTTGTGAGTCCAGCCAATATGCGGATTCTATTCTTCTGGAAGCTGCCATCGTTCAGATGCTTGAGTGTCTCATGCTTAAGCTGAGCCAGATAAGCAGCATATAGCTTCTTCTGGTCTGGCAGCAGCTCGGAGGCCTGCAGCGTCTCGATTTTTTCTGGCAGCTCCTGCAGTACATCGCTCTTCACTCTTCGCAGCAGGAACGGTCGAATACGTCTTGCGACCGTTGTCCTGTCTAATTCATTGAATGCTTGTCTGCTAGGAAACAATTCTGGGAATACGGCACTGAAGATTGACCACAGCTCTTCCAAGGAATTCTCAACAGGTGTCCCTGTTAGTGCGAAGCGGTAGGATGCTTGAATCCCTTTCACCGAACGAGCGGTTAATGTCGTATGGTTCTTGAACATTTGAGCCTCATCCATAATAAGGGTATGGAAGGAATGGGCCACATACAGATCAATATCCTTGCGAAGCAAAGGATACGAAGTAATGATGACATCATATTGAGATAACTGACCTAATAGCTTGCTTCGCTCATGCCTCGTGCCATCTACAATAACCGCTCTAACCTCAGGAGAGAACTTCTTCAGTTCATTCATCCAGTTGTAGGTGAGAGAAGCGGGACAGACAATGATTGCTGGCTGCTCACGCTGTCTAATTTCGGGCAATACCGATACGATAAAAGAAATGCTTTGGAGTGTTTTGCCAAGCCCCATGTCATCCGCAAGAATACCGCCGAAGCGGTAATGAGCAAGTGTCTTGAGCCATTGGTAGCCAAAGACCTGATAATCCCGCAGCACAGTCGTTAGACTGTCAGGCACCGGATAATCGAGATTTTCTGGATTCCGCATATTGTTAAGTAGCTTACGGAAAGACTTCCCAAGCTTAACGGATCTGCCTGTCTCCTGTGAATCGATTAGATGTAGTCCGCGGACAGCTGGCAACCGGAAGTCACTGCCCAGCTGATCGAACTTATGCAAGCCAACCTCGTTCATGAATCGAATCAGCTCTTGGTATTCCACTGTTTCGAGTGGCAGCAGGGCACCACTTGGCATGCGGTAATACCTGCGCTTCTCCTCAAGCGCCTTCAGGATATGACGAATTTCTGAATCTGGAATACCGTCCATATTGAATTTGAACTCCAGCCATTCTGTTCGTTCGTCCACGTTCACAGTGATCTGTGGAGGAGCAGCAGGCGTGTGGATTCGAACCTTGACAGCAGAGGTTGCGTACACATCTAGCAGCTTCTCCAGCTGGGGTAAGATATGGTACAGGAATTCATACTCACCATCTTCCTCATCCATGAAATAGCCAGCCTCGGTCTTGGCGAAGGAGCTTTGATCCAGTAGTAGGAGAATCTGGCGTTCCTGGTCACCATCCCTCATGAGGATCTTATCTAAGCTCCGCTTCTCCGACACAGACTCCAGCGGGTTAATTATAATATCTCCATATTGAAAATCCAGCCCAGCAAGCAGTCGATCTCTTACTCGATCCAAATAAAGCTTCGCCTTCAAGGGCGTATGGACGATACGCTCTGATACGGCATTCGCAATCTGAATGGTGCCAAGCTTCATTAGTCCAGGTATGATTTTCTCCATAAATGACTCGATCTGAGTAGGCTGAATCAGTATCTGGTGCTTGCTGGAGCTGGCCAGCAGCAGCTTGATCTCGGACAGACGCTTACACTGGGCTTGCGGGAGCTTCCTTAATGTTCCTTCTTCTACAACAATTCCATAGGCATCCATTACGGTTAGGCTGTCCAGTCCTTGAATATCGAGCTGATAGCCATCCAATCGAGCTTGATCGATTGCGAAGCTTATGGGCAAAGCTTCTTCAGTCAGCCCAATGCTCTCATATTGCTGATCTTGATGCTTAAGCTGTACAGAAGGAGCTCCTAGCATTAAAGGTAGAATTCCTTCCCAAGCATAGGGAGGAATAGGGAGCAGCCGCACATCTGCAGGAGATACGGAAGCATGATTTAAGGTTTCGCGATACATATCCTCGTTGTGTACAATCTGAATGAGCTGCTGGAGCACAGCATCTTGCTTCTCTTCGAAGCAATGCAGCTGCGGGTCATAGGTGAAATGCTTGGAGAATACGTAAGCCTCGCGCCTATGAATCCGGTCAAGAAACTCTCTTATTTGCTGAACAATATACAAGCGTTTCGGTCCAACCTTCATTTCTACACCGAATAGATGCTTATGATAGCCGTATGGAAAAGGCTTCAAAGTAATCTCGACAGATAGAACAGCTCGTTTGTCGAATACAGTGTTTATCCGGGTAGAACGCTGGGGCTTGTCACTGAATAGTGCGAACATGTCGCTTGTTATGGCATCTTGATTCCTGGTGGAGCGGTTGATGCGCGGCTCAAGATGTCCATCCGCCTTTCTTAAGCGGTCATCGGAATGCATGTCGAAGGAATAGGAGCGAATAGGCGTGCTTCCATTCTGCTCCGTATGATGAATATCTAGCAGGACAGCTGCAATATGCTTGCAATACTGATTATTCGTATAGAAAGCAGGGCAGCTGCAAGCAGCATCGACGTCACCATTGCGATCAATTTCTACAGTTACAGAGTATAGGTTATTCCCGTTCACCGAAGCCTCGTAGAATTGAGCTTCACTATCGTAGGTGATGAAGGATACTTGTTTATCGGAATAATAGGCTTCCCCTCGCTCATAGGAAAGGGGGCCGCATAACAATTTAATGATACGTTGTGTTAGTTGAAAACTCACTTGTTCATCTTCCTCTGGCAGATCAGATTTGATATTCGCTCTTTTATTCCTTATGATAACAGAATTGATAAGAAAAAAAAGAACGTGAATAGGTGGAGAGATAAACATGAGCGTGATCCGAATGGAGAACGTAACTAAAAAGTATGAAGACACTTTAATTTTTCGGGATATTTATTTCAAGATAGGCATGGGAGAACGCATTGCTCTGATAGGGCGCAATGGTGCAGGAAAATCAACGGTGTTCAAGCTCATTATGGGCAGAGAAGAGCCGACCACAGGTAGAGTAGATGTGAATGCTGGACTTAAGCTGAGCTATTTCTCGCAATTCTCTGAGCTGAATGGGGGTAAATCCGTTCAACAGGAGCTTGAATTGTGCTATCAGCATATTTGGGAAATCGAGCGCGAGTTGAAGGAGATTGAAGAGCAGCTTGGACAAGCAGCGGATGATCAAGAGCTTACTAGATGTCTGGAGCGGCAGGCAGATCTATTCGAGCAGATGGAGCATCATGATGGCTGGAATGTGCCGGTAGAGATCGATACGGTGCTCAGCAAGCTTGGGTTCGACGAACGGTCACGGCATCAGCCTGTTGGGGAACTCTCTGGCGGCTGGCGGAACCGTGCGGCACTAGCGAAATTGCTGATTGAGAAGCCAGAGGTTGTGCTGCTTGATGAGCCTACTAACTACTTGGACATGGATGGCATTGCTTGGCTGGAGCAGTGGCTGAACCGCTTCCATGGAGCAATGATTCTCGTATCGCATGATAGACAATTTATCGATAGAGTTGTGACGAAGACGATTGAGATTGAGAACTATCATTTTCAAGAATACGATGGGAATTATACAGATTATATCCGTAAGAAGAAGCTGCGCAAAAAAGTGTTGGACCGACAATACGAATGGGAAGAGGAGCTTCTCATAATGGAGGCTGAAGCTGTCGACAATCGGAAGCAGAAGAAGTCCTCCAAGGATAGGCTATCCCGCAAGCTGACTGATATGAGGAAGCAGGTCGAGCCCAATCCCGTTAACGTATTAATTACAGATATTTATGAAAGCCTGCGCTTCCCTGATAATCTGTGCGAGGTGCAGCAGGTATCCAAGAGCTATGGGGAGCGAATGATTGTTAAGGAAGCCGTCTTTGATATTCAGAAGGAGGATCGCATCGCAATTGTGGGTCCGAACGGGAGCGGCAAATCGACGCTAATTAAGCTGCTTACAGGTGAAGAAAGGCCAGATTCCGGTGAGGTTCGTTGGGAGAGAGGGGCAAGCTTCGCATACTTCAATAAGATGTGGGAGGAGCTCGATCAGAAGGATACGGTAACGCATGCGGTTAACAATTATGGCTTAGGGCTTGAAGCGCCGCGTAAAAAAGTAAATAAATTTCTGTCTATGCTGCAGTTCTCTGAGGCGGATCTTCAGAAGACGATTGGCAATCTATCAGGTGGACAGCAGGCGAGGGTGGCATTAGCGAAATGTCTATTATCCGGTGCAGCTGTCATTATCCTTGATGAGCCGACGAATCATCTGGATCTGACGAGCATACAAGTGATGGAGCAGGCGCTTATTCATTTCCCAGGAGCAATAGTCACCGTGAGCCATGATCGTTTCTTCATAGAGAAGATTGGTACGAAGCAGCTAACCTATCAATCAGACGGGAGCTTGCTTGAGCAGAACTTATAGCTCAGGAATAATAAGAGAACGTTGAGGTAATAAGTCAATAGATATGGTATTATCTGTTAAGGATACTTGATTCTATTCTTACTACTTTGGTCATTCATATGGGGTGTGACACGTTGTTCCAACAAGTGATGCTCGTGTTTGTCTTTACATTCATTATTCATATGGCTGAGACCATGACATACTCTCTGAGGTTGGCCGGGGTACGCTTAGGGAAGCTCGCTGTTGCTCTTTCCTTATCGGGAATAATCCTTCTGATCTCACGGACAGCGAATATGGTACAAGGACCGCTTACGGGTTCCATCATTGATTATGCCAAGCATCATCAGGAATTCGATCTGCTTAATCAGATGCGCTTCATCATTGGCGGCTCCACGCTCGGTACGTTAACCGCTATTCTGCTGTTCCCATCCGCGGTCTTTCTTGCCAAACGAATTATCGCGCATTTTGAAGTGGCGGGATCGATCCCTCAATTGGTTCGATCCACCGTCTCCATTCAGAAGCTTAAGCATTCTAAGGCTCACTTGAGACGACCGACCTGGGAGATGCTCTCCCGCCTTCGGGTCGGAGGAATTCCGAAGCGTCTGCTGCTTATGAATGCGATGGTTACAGCTATCTATACGATAGGCGTACTGGCAGCTCTGCTAGCATCTACGATGTCGATTGAAAAGTCTACATCCGCAACCTTATCGTCGGGTCTTATTAACGGGCTTGCTACGATTATGCTGACCATTCTCATTGATCCGCAGATCGGACTGCTTACGGATAAGGTGCTCAAGGGTGAGAAGAGAATGGCGTCACTGGACAAAATATTCGGTCTGCTCATGCTGTCGCGTCTCACAGGAACCTTGCTGGCTCAATTGCTGCTCGTACCTGCCGCATATTGGATTAAGTGGATGGTCACTATACTATGAGGAATGACCAGATCATAGGCTATAATGAAACTAAGCTGACGAGATAATGCTCTATGTATAGAAATGGAGAATACAACGATGACAAGAAAGCTGATTTTTTTTGATATAGACGGAACTCTACTTGATCATAATAAGAACATCCCACCCTCAACGAGGCAAGCGATTGCAGATCTGAAGCAGGCGGGGCATGAGATCGTCATCGCTACAGGACGAGGTCCTTTCATGCATGAGGATATTCGTGAAGCGCTGCATATCGAGTCTTATATCAGCTTCAATGGCTCATATGTCGTCTATAAGGATGAAGTGCTGCACAGTCACGCTATTGATGCAGACCGACTTCATCAGCTGACACAAATATCAATAGCCAATGGACATCCTTTGGTGTTCATGACACCAGAGGGAATGCGTACAAGTACAGACAATAATGCGTATGCTCAGGATGGGGACGATTCGCTCAAGCTTAAGCTTCCCCCGCATGAGCCGGATTATTATAAGGGGCGCGACATTTTGCAATGCCTATTGTTCTGTAAAGAAGAGGATGAGGGCTATTACAAAGAGCATTTCTCAGAATTCGGATACAATAGATGGCATCGTTACGGAAGCGATGTGCTGCCGCCAGGAGGGTCTAAAGCTAGAGGGATTGAAATTCTTATCGAGCGAGCGGGCTTCGACGCCCAAGATGTGTACGCTTTCGGAGATGGCCTCAACGACATCGAGATGCTGCAATATGTGCAGCATAGCGTTGCGATGGGTAATGCGCCGGATATTGTGAAGCAGGCTGCACGTTATGTAACGAAGGATGTAACCCAAGACGGTATTCTACATGGTCTTAAGATGGTGGGCTTACTGTAGCAAGTGAATAAGCGATTGCAATAAGGCCGCTCACAGTGAGCGGCCTTATTGCATGATAGTTATGTGAGGGACATCAGCTGTTTCTCAAGCTCCTCGGTATTTAACAAAACCGCGTCTTTGTCTGGATAGTTCTTCTCAATATGACGTTCACCCCAAGAGCACAGCTCATCCAATATGTGACCGAGCGATTTGCCGTATTCCGTAAGGGAGTATTCCACCTTGGGTGGAACCTGATTATAGATTTCTCTAACGATAACGCCGTCCTCTTCAAGCTCTCTCAACTGCTGAGTGAGCATCTTTTGCGTTATGCCGGGCATAAGACGCTTCAGATGCCCAGTTCTCCTCGTGCTCTTGGTTAAGTGGCACAGAATGACGACCTTCCATTTGCCACCGATGACCTCCAGAGCCGCTTCGACCGCTATGTTATATTTCATTAGTTAGTTAGCCTCCTTGATTCCTTTAGGTACTTTTTAGTGCCTACCGCACTAAAAAGTACGTACTTCCTATTTGGTCTTGATCCATCCATAATAGCATTCAGTAAGGGAATTGACCACCTAACGAAGAGGCCTCTTCAGCAAAACGGTCATGATAGATGGACTTGTACTGAGAATAAGGAAAGGAAGAATATGAAATGAATACTGTAACTGCACGCTCGATACCCAAGCAGAAGAACAGCGGAGCATTCGCTCTCATGGCTCTTGCGATTTCGGCTTTCGGCATCGGGACAACGGAGTTTGTACCTGTAGGGTTATTATCATCTCTTGCAGATGATTTGAATATTTCCATTACGTTAGCGGGACTGTTAATTTCAGGCTATGCGATTGGGGTTGCGTTCGGAGCGCCGGTATTAACCGCCTTATCGAATACAATGAATCGTAAAACACTGCTGATGCTGCTGATGCTCGTCTTCATTGTGGGCAATTCGGTTGCCGCGCTCTCATCAAGCTTCGCGCTGCTGCTGGTCGCTCGTATTATAACGGCGTTCTCCCATGGCGTGTTCTTCTCTATCGGATCGACGATTGCAGCGGATCTGGTGCCTGAGCACAGAAGGGCAAGCGCAATTGCCTTCATGTTCACGGGGCTAACCGTTGCAACAGTAACTGGCGTACCTCTTGGCACGTTCATTGGACAACACTTTGGCTGGCGAGCAACCTTCTGGGCGGTAGCATTGCTCGGGCTTATTGCGATCATTGCAAGTGCAATCCTCATCCCGAGGAACTTAAAGGCTGCCCCGCCTTCCAAATTCAGTGATCAGCTTAAGGTATTGACGAATGGTCCATTACTGCTGGCATTCGCTATAACCGCTCTAGGGTATGGAGGAACGTTCGTTGCCTTCACGTATCTAAGCCCTATACTCGAAGAGGTGACAGGCTATGCTTCAAGCTCCATTAGCATCATTCTGCTGATATATGGAATTGCCATTGCGATTGGGAATGCTATAGGAGGGAAGGCGGCGGACAAGAATCCAATGAAGGCTCTTCTGTGGATGTTTCTTATCCAAGCTGTTATTCTCGTGTTGCTCTCCTTCACGGCGTCCGATAAAATAGCAGGTACGATTACCATAATGCTGCTTGGCTTGTTCGCTTTTATGAACGTACCTGGCTTGCAGATCTATGTCGTTAAGCTGGCTGAGCAATATGTGCCCTCCGCGGTGAATGTAGCTTCTGCCTTCAATATTGCTGCTTTTAATTTAGGGATTGCTATCGGTTCCTTAGTGGGTGGATTGACAGTCAATACATTAGGGCTCGTTCATACTCCTTGGATAGGTGGAGTGATGGTATTCGGAGCTGTACTGCTTACGATGTGGAGCAAATCACTGAAATACAACAAACAATTATAATTGGAGGATTGAATGAATAATGATGATACAACATTTACAAGATACCGTTCGTTTGCACAATGATGTGGCTATGCCTGGCTTGGGTCTAGGCGTATTCAAGGTAGAAGAAGGACAAGAGCTGATCGACGCTGTCAAAGCGGCAGTTGAGCATGGTTACCGCAGTATTGATACAGCTGCCATCTATGAGAATGAAGAAGGCGTAGGCCAAGGCATTCAGGAAGCAATGGAAGCTTACGGTGTGAAGCGGGAGGAGCTGTTCATTACTTCCAAGGTGTGGAATGCAGATCAGGGCTATGATGAAGCACTTGCGGCTTTTGAAGTTAGCTTAAGCAAGCTTGGCCTTGATTACTTGGATCTCTATTTGATCCATTGGCCAACAGCGGGGAAGTATAAGGAAACATGGAGAGCGCTGGAGAAGCTCTACAAGGATGGCCGCGTGCGTGCTATCGGAGTCAGCAACTTCCACATTCACCATCTGCAGGATCTGCTGAAGGATGCTGTCGTTAAGCCGATGGTTAATCAGGCGGAGTTCCATCCACGCCTGACGCAAGTGGAGCTGAGAGCGTTCTGCCAAGAGCAGGGCATCCAGTTCGAAGCTTGGTCCCCGCTAATGCAAGGTGAGCTGCTGGATAATGCTGTTCTGCAAGAGATCGGAGCTAAGTATAACAAATCGATTGCACAGGTTATATTGCGTTGGGATTTGCAGCATAATGTAATTACGATTCCCAAATCCACGAAGAAGTATCGCATTGCAGAGAATGCGGATCTATTCGACTTCGAGCTGTCGGTGGATGAGATGAAGTGGATTGATGGCTTGAATGAGAACCGCCGTGTAGGTCCTGATCCGGATAACTTCAATTTCTAAAGAGGTTGAACGGGATAAAAATCTGACATGTCTCTATCACAGTTGATGAGGATGCTCAAACTATTGACAACTTATCTAACATGGAGGTAAGATGTGGGTAACAACTCCATAGGATTCATTTTTCGTATATCCTTAATAATTGGATTAAGGGTCTCTACTTAGAAACCGTAAATTTCTGGCTACGAAAAATATGCAGGATACACATGCATATTTTTCGTAGCTTTTTTGCGTGCTTGTGCTTGTCCATGCGTTATTCTATTTCTATAGGATGTTGATTCGTTCGATATCGATCGGGAGGCAGATCAGATGACAAGTATATTGATCAAGAATGCTCAGATAATTACGATGAACGCCAAGGAAGAGATTGTGAATGGGGATCTATGGATACAAGATGACCGTATTGCCGGTATTGGACCTAATCTGAATCCACCGGAAGTAGATCAAGTCATTGATGCAACGGGACGGACCGTCATACCTGGATTTGTACAAACGCATATTCATCTATGTCAGACCCTATTCCGCGGCAAAGGCGATGATCTGGAGCTCATGGATTGGCTGAAAAAGCGAATCTGGCCGCTAGAAGCAGCGCATGATGAGGAATCCATCTATTATTCGGCCATGCTCGGTATTGGCGAATTAATTCAGAGCGGGACAACGACGATTGTTGATATGGAGACAGTCCATCACACTGAATCAGCCTTCAAAGCGATAGCAGAGAGCGGCATTCGGGCGTTATCTGGGAAGGTTATGATGGATAAGGGCGATGAGGTGCCATTGGCACTACAAGAGAAGACGATGGATTCTCTACAGCAGAGTGTCGACTTACTGGAGAAATGGCATGGCTATGATAATGGTCGAATTCAATACAGCTTTTCTCCTCGCTTCGTAGTGTCCTGTACAGAAGAGCTGCTGCGTGAGGTCCGCAGCCTATCCGAGAAGTATGAGGTGTTCGTTCATACGCATGCATCGGAGAATCTAGGTGAGATCGCGATTGTACAGGCAGAGACCGGCATGCGGAACATCGTATATCTGGATCATCTGGGCTTGGCGAATGAACGCTTAATTCTGGCTCACTGTATCTGGCTGGATGAAGAAGAGAAACGAATTATTCACGATAGAGGCGTGCATGTGAGCCATTGCCCAGGCTCAAATCTGAAGCTTGCTTCTGGCATCGCCGATACGCCAGATTTGCTGGAGCGGGAAATTTCAGTTAGCCTCGGTGCTGACGGTGCTCCTTGCAACAACAACCTGGATATGTTCAATGAGATGCGTCTTGCCGCGATTATACAGAAGCCTCAGCATGGACCGACAGCGATGAACGCGAGAACGGTATTCCGGATGGCGACGATTGGCGGTGCGAAGGCTGTTGGCATGCAGCATGATATTGGAAGCCTTGAGGTAGGCAAGAAAGCGGATCTCGCTATTTTGAACCTTAATCATTTCCACGCTTTCCCATCCTACGATGTTGATCCAATCTCTCGCATCGTATATTCCGCTTCTCGAGCAGATGTGGAGACGACGATCATTAATGGCAAGCTAGTCATGCATAACCGTATGATGCGTACCGTTGATCAAGATATTGTTCTGCGGGAAGCAAATGTCTCGATTGAGCGATTGTTGAAACGGACCGATATAAGATAACCCTGTTTATTGAGGAACAACCATTCTGAGGCTTAGAATGGTTGTTTTTATTTGTGCAGATGTTGGCATTTCTCGATAAAAGCATTGAATAATTAGAATTGATCCAATAGGATATAACAAGTAAAGAGTGATTCATGCAAGGAGAAGAGGTGCCACTTATATCTATGAACAAAGAGGAACTCAATCAGACCAAAAAAGCTCACACTCGCAGTGAGCTCCTACATACAGCTCTTGAACGATTCGCTAAGTATGGCTATCACAACACGAAGATCTCCGATATTGTCCAGCAAGCGGGAGTGTCGCAGGGTACATTCTATTGGCATTTCAAGAGCAAAGAGGCTATTGCTCTTGAGATTATAAGGATTGGCAAAGAGGAGATTGCCAGAGTTATCGCTCAAGGCTATCGCAGCCAAGCAGGCACTGTACAGGACATGGCGAGTGCCTCACAATCATTGTTCGTGGATTTATATCGCTTCGCTGGGGAGAACCGCTATTTCATGGAGCTGCTGCTCGGAGGGATCTCGAATGAAGCCTCCATACGTGATGCCGTTCATAATACACGAATTGAGATGGAAAAAGCGTTTCGACGAAATATTGAGCGTGCGATGGAGCTAGGTATGCTGCCGCATCATATGGATCCCTATTTGAAAGCCGCATTTCTAACTAGTCTAGTGGAAGGCACGATCTCCAGATGGCTGTTCGGACCGATTGAACCCCATTCTACTATGACAGACAAGTCGATCGAGGAGCTTGCTGAGGAGACAGCGAGATTCGAGTTTTTTGGATTGCTGGGCATTTAGGAACTGTCCAACATCCGTTTATACACATAGAAAAGCCGAACAACTGCTATAGTTGTTCGGCTTCCGTATTCACAGATCAAATGACACTACAGGACGCGGCGTGCTGTTACATAGGTTTTGTCCCATGTGCTGCCTTTGAAGGTCGAGATCGTAACGCCGACTCCAACTTTGTAAGTGTGAAGCAGCTTGCCGTTACCGATGTACAGACTTACATGGTTAATGACGCCATCGCGGTTCGTATCGGAGAATACGAGATCGCCAGCCTTCAAGTTAGACTTGGATACATATTTGCCGACTTTGGATTGAGCCTTCGAGGAACGAGGCAGTGTAACGCCGTGCTTCTTGAAAATATATTGGGTAAATGAAGAGCAATCGAATGAAGAAGTAATACCGGATTTGGCTCCGAATTTATAAGGCTTGCCCAAATACAATTTACCAGTAGCAATGATTTTGCTTGCTTTTGAAGTCGAGCTGACAGCTGCATGTGCTTCTTGAGGTGCGGATACCAGCCCGCCTCCTAGTGCTATTGTAAGGCTAAGGCCGATTCCTGCAATGGTTTTACCGATCGTGTGTTTCTTGTTCTTAGTCATGTTGTGTACTCCTCCTAGGTAGTTGCTTAAACTCTGAAACTACCATAACACAGTTGAAATAGGTGCTATTTACCAATGGGAGAGGAGTTCCTGTCTAGGCTTGAAAAAACCATAGTTATGAGAAATAAATGATAAATCATTAATCTTAACTCTATTGACAACCTTTACATATATCTAATACGACATTTGGATTATAAAATTTGAAAGTCGAATTTAACCAACCTATAATAATAGTAGTCAATATACTAATCATTACCAAGGAGGATACACTATGTCCGAGCTAAAACTTGCACTTGATTATGATCAATATGAGGATGGAGTGAAATTAGTAGATTTATTGGAGAAGGCGGCAGGAGAGGCTTCGAGTGAGGAAATTACAAGCATTATTATCGGTGATTGGGGCGGAGCATATGAGAATGATTCCAGCGAGGCAGTCGAAGCGCTTGTCCGATTAAACAGCCGTTTCCCTAAGCTAAGAAAGCTGTTTATCGGAGACATGAGCTTTGAAGAATGCGAGGTTTCATGGATTATGCAATCCAATCTGGCGCCGCTGCTAACCGCTTATCCAGATCTAACCTCACTGACCATTAAGGGCAGCACGGGGCTTGAGCTTGAGCCGGCTCGCCATGACAAGCTGGAAGAGCTCACTGTCATTTGCGGCGGCTTGGGTCAAGGTGTTATTCATAGTATTGAAAAAGGATCATTCCCGAGTCTTACTAAGCTTGAGCTATACCTAGGTGTAGAAGATTACGGATTTGACGGCGGCTTGGAAGATGTTCTTCCATTAATAGAGCCGGGTAAATTCCCACAACTGACTTATCTGGGGCTTAAGAATAGCGAGCTTCAAGATGAGATTGCCATTGCTCTAGCGGATGCTCCGATTCTGGATCAGCTGCACACACTGGATCTGTCTATGGGAACACTAACCGACTCTGGCGCTGAGGCACTGCTCGGAAGTGATAAGGTGAAGAAGCTCCAGCATTTGGATTTAAGCTACCACTATATGTCTAATGAAATGATAGAGCGCTGGCAGAAATCTGGACTCTCCGTGAATGTAGATGAACAACAGGATAATGATGATGATGAGGATTATCGCTATCCTTCGCTGACGGAGTAATAATGGAGCAGATGATCGTTATCGGCAACCCCGGCAATAAACGGACAGCTGGACTTCAGGCTGCTAGGGCAAGGCTGGGGCTGCCTCCTGCATGGGTATTGTCCTATATCGATCTATTGGAAGGAAGGGCTTCATTAACGAGCCTCGCAGAGTGGAGTCAATCACTGGGTGAACGATCACCTTTGCTGCGCCTTGATGCGCCAGGTGAATCTTTCGAGGTCGAAAGGGCCTTGATTGCACTTGGCGCACCAGATGCATCCGGCAATGCTATTGATGATGGGCTGCTTCCGCTTGGTTATAGACCTGATCCGCAGCCTTACTCCGAGCGGACTGCCCTTAAGATAGAGGAGCAGAAGGGGAAGCTGTATCATCCCTCTCAGTGGTTCCGAGGCTATGGGCGGTTGCTCGCTCGTCTCGATAAGGAAGCCAAGCAGCTATGGTCTTCTCCGAAGTGGTTGAATGCCCCGCATGATGTGATGGCGATGTTTGATAAGAGGTACACCCATCACCTATTGAACGAAGCAGGCGTTCCGGTCCCAAGACAGCTTGCAGAACCAGATGAGCTTCCAGATTATGAGGCTCTGAGAGCCGCGATGAAGGACAAACGAATGGTTCGAATTTTCTTGAAGCTGGCCTCGGGCTCTGGTGCTTGTGGTGTTATTGCTTATCAGATCAACCCCGTGACTGGCGCCGAGCTTGCCGTTACGACGCTTGGTGTAGAGAATTATTTGGCGAAGCCTCCACTTTATTACAATGAGAAGAAGCTGCATCGATATACCGATCACACGATCATTAAGCAGCTGGTGAATTGGCTGCTCCGACATGGGGCTCATGCGGAGCAGTGGATTGCCAAAGCCTCTTACGAGGATCGGACTTTCGATATTCGGCAGCTGGTCGTTGCTGGAGTAGCTTGCCATAGCGTTGCCCGTGTAAGTCGCACACCGATTACGAACCTTCATCTGGACAGCGAGCGCAAGCTGTTAGAGGAGGTTGGCTTAGATGCAGCAGCTCAGGAGAAGGTGAGGACATGCGCACAGCAAGCGCTAGCTGCATTCCAACATTCATCGATTGCTGGCATCGACGTCCTCCTGAGCCGTAATTCCTATCGTCCTTATGTATTGGACGTTAATCCGTTCGGAGATTTGCTCTATCATGTCGTGCATCATGGCTATGACGCCTACGAATGGGAGCTGAAGAGGCTTGCAGAGGCTGACCGTCTTATAGTGAAGAAGGGAGCCTTACATTGATTAATATGAATGACATTGTGGGCAGCCACGATATTGTAATGATCACATTAGATACTCTACGATTTGATGCAGCTGTATTGGAAGAGGAGAACTGTCCGAATTTATGCCGGGGCGGGCATTGGGAGCAGCGGCATACGCCTGGCAGCTTCACCTATGCGGCTCATCATGCTTTTTTTGGCGGTTTTCTGCCAACGCCAGCGACGACGAACAAGTCTGAGCATGTCCGTCTGTTTCATTCCAAGCATACGGGTCTCCGGACGCATCCGAATACTTGGCTGTTCGATACGCCAGATATCGTGTCTGGGTTGCAAGGAGAGGGCTATCGCACGATTTGCATAGGCGGTGTTATCTTTTTCACGAAGAAGGTTCCGCTTGCCAAGGTGCTCCCAGGCTACTTCCAAGAGAGCTATTGGCGAATGACCTTCGGCGTTACGAATCCTCGTTCCACCGAGCATCAAGTGAATCATGCGATCAAAAGATTGGCGAAGGCTGAAGCATGTGAACGATTGTTCCTATTTATGAATGTATCAGCTATTCATGGACCGAATCATTATTATGTGCCAGGGGCGAAAAAAGACTCCGTAGAGACGCAGCGCGCAGCTCTCAGATATGTTGATGGGGAGCTTGGACGATTATTTACTGCGCTGCAAGAGCGCGAACGTCCCGTATTCTGTATGGTGTTCTCTGATCATGGTACGGCATATGGAGAAGAAGGCTATGAGGGACATCGTCTTGCGCATGAGGTCGTATGGAATGTTCCTTATCGCGAATTTATTGTGTAAATTAAATGTTGAACAGAGAGGATGTGCATGACGAATGAGTAATGCGGCTTCCCCTGATTATGATAAGGAGGTATGGAAGGATGAGTCGGCCCTGCGCAAGTGGAAGGAGCAGCTCACTTCCGAGCCTTACCGGTCTTACCTGTATTCCTATCCGCACAAAATGTCCTATCGACCATTAGAGACAAAGCTGTCGCTGCCAGAGTTATGGAGCAGCGAGCCGGCAGACACGTTCTTTTTATATATGCATATCCCTTTTTGCGGGGCACGTTGCGGATTCTGCAATCTATTCACATTGCCGGACAAACGCTCCAATGTCCATGCAGAGTACGTAGATGCCCTTGAGCGGCAGGCGAAGCAATGGGCACCGTTCATTCAGCGTAAGCCAGTAGCTAGGTTCGCTATTGGCGGGGGAACGCCAACCTTGCTGGAGCCTCTCCAGTTGGAGCGTTTGTTCCGTATTGCGGAGGAGATCATCGGCATGGACCCGAATCAAACGTCCATCTCGGTAGAAACCTCGCCTGAGACCGTCACACAGGATCGCCTCGATATTCTGAAGCAGCATAAGGTGGATCGGGTGAGCATGGGTATCCAGAGCTTTATTGAAGAGGAAGCTAACGCTATCTATCGTCCTCAGAAGCCGCATGAGGTGGAGCGGGCATTAGAGCTGCTGAAGCGGCAGCAATTCCCTATTCTTAATCTCGATCTCATCTACGGGCTGCCTGGACAGACACTGGAATCTTGGCTGTATTCCCTTAATCGTGCAATGGCCTATGAGCCTGAAGAAATATTTCTATATCCTCTCTATACGAGAGAGCATACGATTGTGAAGCCTGAGGATGTTCGTCAGAGCGGCTCGGACAGCCGAATGTCGTTCTATCTTGCTGCAAGAGAACGGCTGCTGTCACAAGGCTATACGCAGTATTCGCTGCGTAGATTTGCGAAGCATGGGGGATCGGACAAGCAGCTGCTGCCATACGGCTGTCAGGAGGAAGGAATGATCGGGCTTGGCTGTGGAGCTCGGTCTTATACCCGCAATGTGCATTATGCGACACGGTATGGTGTAAGTCGGAGTGCCACAGCCAGCATCATTGCGGATTACGTTGCGACCACCGATTATACCAAGGCGGATTATGGCTTTCTCTTATCAGATGATGAACAGAAGCGGCGTTTTCTATTGAAAGCTCTCCTGCATGTAGAAGGGGTGGAGCTGAGCAGTTATCAAGAGAGGTTCGACAGTCTTCCTCTTGATGATTACCCCGAGCTTCATTGGCTGCTCGGTACGGAGCTTGCACGGCTAGACGCGGGTGTGCTCCAATTGACCGACGAAGGTATGGCGCATTCCGATGCTATCGGAGATTGGCTTATCTCTGCAGATGTACGAGAGCGTATGGAAAGCTATGTGCTGACATGAATACGACGCTTTACTACAGAGGGAGCATCTCCTCATGCAATTATACTTGTCCCTATTGTCCATTCAGTAAAAACAAGGATCATGCTGAGACACTTGCCAAGGATCGGGAGCAGCTCCGGACCTTTGTTGCTTGGATAAGAGCTCAGAAGGAGGAGGGTCATCGATTGTCGGTGTTCTTTAATCCTTATGGAGAAGGACTTATTCATCGGTGGTACCGTGATGCAATGATTGAGCTGTCTCACATGGAGCATGTCGATAAGGTAGCCATTCAGACGAATCTGTCCGCTAAGCTTGAATGGACAGCGGAGCTTAATCCTGCCACCTCGTCATTCTGGGTAACCTATCACCCCGGGCAAACGACGGAAGCGAAATTTATCAAGCAGTGCAGCGTGCTTCATAGTCGTAATATCCCGTTCAGTGTCGGAGCTGTCGGCTTGAAGAGCGCCTTCGAAGCAATACAGTCGCTAAGACTGGCACTGCCTGAAGAGGTGTATATGTGGGTTAATGCTTACAAAGACAAGCCTGCCTATTATTCGCCTGAGGATATCGAGGTGCTGCAAGAGATTGATCCGCACTTCACACGGAATGCAGTAGATTACGATAGTATGGGCAAGGAATGCAGAGCAGGGTACAATGTGTTCTATGTACAGGGTGAAGGGCGAGTCAAGCGCTGCTACAAAGATCGTCAGGTTATCGGGAATCTCTATCGTGACGGTATACATGGCTTGTCGAAGCAGCGGGCGTGCAGGATGAAAAGCTGCGATTGCTATATCGGGTATATTCATATGCCGGAGCTGAAGCTTGAGAGTGTCTATGGTGACAAGCTTCTCGAAAGGGTGGCCATTACGCATTAACGTTTTAATAAAGAAGGTATAAGGGGAAATGATGATGTTGTCATCACGAGAGGGAGCAGCGATATGGCTTACGGGCTTGCCGAGCTCTGGCAAGACGACGACAGCCAATCTCCTTGCAGCGGCTTTAAGAGCACAAGGTATTGCCGTTGAGTGTTTGGATGGGGATGTGCTTCGGCAAGAAGTAGGCAGAGAGCTAGGCTTCAGCAAGGAAGATCGGATGGAGAACATACGAAGAGCAGTGTACATGAGCGGCTTGCTCAATCGCAATGGCGTTGTGACCATCGTATCGATGATAACCCCTTACCAGGAAATGAGAGACTATGCCCGCAAAATGCTCCCCGTATATATTGAAGTGTATACTGAATGTCCGCTTGAGGAATGCGTGAGCAGAGATATGAAGGGGTTGTATGCGAAGGCGAAGGCTGGAGAGCTGATGGCCTTCACAGGGATATCAGATGTATACGAGGTGCCCGTTCGGCCGGATATCGTGATTCGTACGGACCAGAATAGTGTAGAGGAGAATGTGAAGCAGATCATGGACGAAATGCGGATGAAGGAAGATACAATACTCAAGATGTGTCCATTATCGGAGATTGAGCATTTGAAGGTTCATGGACGAACAACGGGGAGTCTTTCGCCTTTAACTTTATTTTGGACTGGAAGCGCAATTGAATTGAACGCAACAGGCTCTGAGCTGTGGATGGAGGTCGAGATTAATTATAATCAATATGAGCCTTGGATGAGCGTTCTCATTAATGAAGTACCTGTAAGCAGACAGATGTTAGTATCCGGCAGATACTGGATTTGCTTATTCAGAGGGATGAATCCGAATACTGTGAAGAATGTGCGTGTGGTGAAAGATGTGCAGGCGATGAGCGCAGATCCAGGCTGCTCGATGAAGATCCATTCGGTGAAGAGCAATGGTGAATTTAGACCTATTGCGAGCAAGCCCTATAAGCTAGAGTTTATCGGAGACAGCATAACTTCTGGTGAAGGGGCTATAGGAGCGAAAGCCGAAGAGGACTGGATTCCGATGTGGTTCAGTGCAATTGACAACTACAGCGCGATAACCGCAGAAGCATTGAACGCAGACTATCGCGTCCTTTCTCAGAGCGGCTGGGGCGTGCTGACAAGCTGGGATAATAATCCTCGTGCGAATATTCCCGATTATTATGAACAGGTTTGTGGACTTCTAGACGGGGCTGATAATGCAGCTCTAGGAGCTTTTGAAGAGAATGACTTCGCTGCCTGGCAGCCTGATGTTGTGATCGTGAATCTTGGAACGAATGATGGAGGAGCTTTCCATTCGCCGCAATGGCGTGATGAGTCTTCGGGAGCAACGCATAAGCAGCGCTTGAATGATGATGGCAGCTACAACGATGAGGATGTTCGATCCTTTGAACAAGCAGCCCAGAGCTTCCTCGCCAAGCTTCGAAGGAATAATCCACATGCTCATATGGTATGGGCTTATGGCATGCTTGGTATATCGATGATGCCTGCCATCTGCCGCGCTGTAGATGCATACGTTAAGAGTACAGGTGATCAGAAGGTTACTGTATTCCAACTTCCGATTAGTACCGATGCAACAATGGGTTCAAGAAGCCACCCTGGAATAGTAGCCCATCAAAGCGCGGCACAAGCATTAACGGAGTATATAAAGGGGATTTTGTCACAAGGTTAGCCAACAGTCGAGGAAGCGTTCTGTTGTGAGGATGGAGAAGGGGATGTCTAAGAGGTTATGTAACCTTGTTGGACATCCCCTTTAATATTATTGCGCTTCAGGCACATGAGCTGGCTGCTGCTCGATCACAGAGCCATCGGCAAGACGAAGCCAAGAATCGACTTGGCGTTCTCCCTCGGTTAAACGTATGACACGCGCACCGCGCAGCATGTCCTCATGGCCATAGGTGTTGTAGCCAGTGGCCCGACCATAATGCAGACGAATACCATAATAATCTCCCCAAAAGTCATTCACATGATCATGTCCACAGAAGGTTGCGAGCACATCACCTTGCTCTAGAAGAGCGGAGAACAGCCCAGACTGGATCTGGGCTGAGCATACGCCCTCGTGTTTATTGCCATAGCAGGTTGTCGTCTGCCACATTACATAATATTCAGGAATTGGGATGTGGAAGAAGGATAGAGCTGGCAAGATCGCTCCGTTCATCCTAGTCTTCCAAGCATTCGACTGCTCCATATACCATTGAATCTGGCTCTGACGTATCCATGCATAGCCCTTGACGAGTGGATGGTCAGGATAATCACCGGAGTCCAAGCAATATAACAATGCCGCAGCGTCCTCATCTTCTGAGCCCTTAACTGGAAGCACATAGTTCCCTGTACCGTGAATGCTGTCAGGACCACTCTGAGCAAGGCAATATTTGTGCGAAGCTATTTCTTCCATTAGCTGCTCTCTAGTAATGCCACATTCTGTGTCGTGATTGCCGAACACGAGTCCCCACGGAATTTGTCGTTGTTCAACCGTATAGACAGCTTCACGCAGAGCACGGTAAGGATCATCACATCGGTATGTACCATCAGAGCGCAGACTTGCATCGATCACATCACCAGTAAACATGACGAAATCAGGCTGCTCTAATTCAAGCACACGTTCCATCGCGGCTCTAGTCTGCAGATCCTTCTCTAGCCCTTCTTGCCAGTGAATATCTGTGAATTGTACGATCGTGAAGGTTCCATCTTGGCGAAAGCGTAAGTCAGTCATCATCCATTCCTCCATAAAATAAACGATAGATTAGTCAAATGGTGTAATCATGCAATACTGCAATGATAATACCAATAACGCCAGCTGTCGATGCAGTTCTGTGCTGCTGCAGAGCATAAGCTTATTCGAACTGCATAGCCAGCATCTGTTATCTCTGAGCAAGTGACAGCTTAGTCTCTGGAGGCTTCGTAGATTTTCCGAGCAATCATGTCTGGATGTGTCTTCGCTGTAGTCATATGATCACCATGTCCTGCAATGTAGCGGAACAAGCCTAATCGACTGGACATATGCGGATGCCAGCCATATCCGCCTCCTTGCGGCAGTACATGATCCTCTGTCAGATAGACGTAGCTCTTCGGAATCTGGAGCGAATAAAACTTCTTAAGATCAAGCTTCTGATAAGACGGCAAAGCAGGCTCTGGAGATATGGTGCTGTAAATATGCTTAGCCATAGCCAGATCCGCCAAATTAACAAAGGTTTCTCGGAACAGTGGAAAGGGCAGCATGATCGTATCATCGGGTGTACCTTCTCTTAGCTTGTCGAACGCTTCTTTAGCGATTGGAGGGAACTCATCAGCGAGCATCTCACCATCATTCAGTACAAAAGCATTCCAGAATACAAGACGCTTCATCCTCTCGGGAATAGCCTGTGCCACAGTCTGAACTAAGGAGCCACCGAAGCTGTGTCCGACGAGCACGATATTGTGAAGCTGATTCGATACAATGTAATCCACGAGAGATTTCGTAAGCATGGCATGAGTCACCGCTTTGTTCTTATCTGCTCCATGCCCAGGATATTCCGGCGTATATACGGTATGACCCATTTGGCAGAGTGCTGCTGCAATGCCGTCCCAGAAGCTGGAGTCAGCCCATGCTCCGTGAATAAGGACAAAGGTGAGGGGCTCTGGCTTCACATGACCAGCTTCATGCAAGGTAGAGTCTACAGTGGACATAGGAGGATACATATAGCTTGGGTAGGTTGTTGACCAGCGTGGATCTTGGGGGTAAGCATAAAACACAAGCAGGGGAGACCAGTGCCACTGTCTGTCAGATGAAGCATATTTGTTATCTATATGCTCATTCGTATGATTGTTGGATGGGTAGCGATGCATGTTCATTATCCTCTCTGAATGGAGATGGATCATTATATGCCTACATGCTTCTATGCGTTAGACCACTTTTATTTCGGAGAGGTGGAACATTCGCCTATACTTCAAAGCCACACACAACATAGGCTGTTGGTAAGTGAAACCAAGGGGTTCGGTACTTATGGGGAAAACAACAACAAAATCAGTTCCGAATGAACCATCAGCTGATGATCTGGCTCTATGGGCTGCGGTGATTACCATTATTGGTGATCTGTTCGGATTGTTCTCTGTAATTAAGGCAAGGTCAGAGAAAGATGATGGAGGAGGCTAACCATGTCTAGTGAGAAGCAGCTAACAGCTGACGATCTAGCGAAAATTTCTGTTTCGTTATCTTTGATTGGGTACGGTCTAGGCTTATTGTCCCTGGAGAAAGCAGATTCGGAGAACAAGAATTCACAAGCACAGGCCAATCGATTACGGCATGTACTCAAAAGATTCAAGTAATGCAGGCGGAGGGCACTACAGCCCAGACTAAGTAAAATGTTGACCGCCCACTGTAACAAATAGGAGGATGTCCTCGTTCTTATGGTAGGGAAGGAGGGGGATTCTTGCTGCTGAGAAGATGGATTTATGTGCTGGCGGTTCTTATTCTAATCGCTGCAGGACTGAGTGTGAGAAGCTATTCGGATTCTCTGCCGCTATTTGTCTCCGAGCACTTCGGTGATGCACTATGGGCAAGTATGATCTATTGCGGATTTCGGTTTCTATTCTATAACGTTCGAGTAGTGAATGCAGCATGGATTAGTCTGTTGTTGTGTTATGGCATAGAGTTCAGTCAGCTTTATCAAGCGAATTGGATCAACGAAGTGAGGCATACTGGCTTAGGGGCTCTTATTCTAGGTCAAGGGTTCTTGTTCGTCGATTTGATCAGATATTTGGCGGGAATTGCAGTCTTATATATGCTGGATAGGTATATCTGGAGCCGCATGGTGCTGTCTCATACGATCGCATAGCGAGAGGATGCTCGGACAGACATGGGACCTGCAACTGCCTCGATAGTGGATGATTCATCCGATCGCTGTTGCCCAGATTTCTTCTATTAGAATAGAAGAGGCGGAAATCCGGAGGCGAACGCTACGCTTCTCCAGAATTCATCCACTTTCTCCGCTCAGCATGGCCGAAGCTCTCACTTCATGGCCCTATTCCATTTGGGCAAGTTAAAAAGCACTTGTAATGCTAAGATCAGCATTACAGGTGCTTTTTAGCGACAACGCGGCTAGCTGCTGGAGAATAGCGAAATGATTTTCGTAAATGGTGAACCTATTTCGCTATTATCAAGCCGCACCACCTATGGAAACAAGCATTAGCGAAACGATTTTCACTTTTGGTGAAGGTGGTTTCCTTATTAACGAAATTCCTTTCCTTCATAGAACGAATTCACCACTCACTTCTCACAATAAGGAAACTCCTTTCTTTGTTAGCGAAAATAACTTCCTTAACATATGTGCAAATTAGCCTCTCTACCACGCAAAACCCTAAGCTCGCGATGGGAAGATACTGCTCGCATGAATAAAAAAGGAGCTATCCCAAAAGCATGAAGTTCGCTGAAGAGATAGCTCACTTCGAATCAAAATGTTAGGAAACATGAAAAAATTTAGGAGGATACGGCAGTAAGCTTACCATCCTCCAGATAGACGATACGATCACATAAATCAAGCATACGCTGGTCATGAGTAACCATTACAGCAGCTTTGTTCCTAAGCTTCACTTCATCGGCGAGCATCTGTACGACGCTTCGGCCGCGTTCTGAATCCAGACTCGAAGTTGGTTCATCCGCCAGAATGAGGTCAGGATTGTTCATCCATGCACGGGCAATAGCGACACGCTGCCGTTCCCCTCCAGACAGCTGCTCGGGATAATGCATCAATCGATGTGTTAATCCCAATCTTGCGATGAGGTCGCTCGCTCTACGTTCATTATCTCGATTCAAGGTTCCTGTTAATTCCGAGATCAATCGTAATTGATCTTGAACCGTTAAATAGGGAATGAGATTAGCAGATTGAAAGACAAAGCCGATCTTCTCCAGACGAATCTTATTCATCTTCTTGGGAGACAGCTTATTCATTTCTTGATTACCAAGGAGAATACGACCACTTGTTGGAGACAAGAGTGCACCAGCAAGCGAGAGAAAGGTACTCTTCCCCGAGCCGGAAGGACCTACTATGGCCACTAGCTCGCCTGCTCTTACTGATAAGGATACCTGATCCAATACTTTGACAGAAGCATCTCCATCACCATAGATTTTGCTGACTTTATCGAATACCAGCTTGTTATTCATTAGGCAGTCCTCCCGATCGCTTCAATGGCTTCAATCTTTGCAACTCTGTACATGGATAACAAGGATCCTAATACGGAAACCGCCAAGAATAACAGGGAGCATCCAATTACGAGCTCAGGACCAAGCTCGAATGGCATACTGTCAGGAAGAATAAAGGATATGCCATACGTAAGAGCTATGCTTATGACTAAGCTAGTGATGGATAAAGACAGCACTTGAGCCATAATATTGCGAGCCAAGTAGCTGGTGCTGGCTCCTATTGCTTTTAATACACCGAATTGATTCATTTTTTGAATGGTGATGACATAGAAGAATACAGCAAGTACGAAGGCGGCAATGATAAACAGGAAGGCTATCATCATCAAGAGCGAGCCTTGCTCTTCTTTGTATCCCGGAATGCCTTGCAGAGCTTCAGCTTTAGTTATGACTTCAACACCGTCCAGCTCACTGATCATCTTAGCGATGGCTTCATTCGTAACCAGTGCGATCGCATTGAAGGAAGCGCTCGCGTCGTCAGGCTTGCTAGGCTTGAGGGAAGCCCGCTGCTCCATATTCATATGAATAACTGGTGTATGGCTGAAGGATTGTCCCTCTGTGAAGCCAACAATTGTAAAGGCTTCTCCGGATGCTTGATCCGTTACCAGATCCCCGAGCTTAATGCCGCTCTCCTGCAGAGAACGGTCCGCAATAACCTCATTCTGAGAAGCATTAGTGATGCCGTTGCCGCTTACGACCTCAGGCGCCAGCATGCTGGTCATGTCGATGGCGAAGTAGGTCACATCGATTCGCCGCTCTGAGCTTGCTGTCGTTAACGTACTCATCTGGACGCCTATCGGCGTCATTGCTTGCTCACTGATATAGGAGCGTACATCACTTAAGCTTGACTCTGTTAAGGTGGACCGAGTAAGTCGGTTGTCGGATTCCTGCTGGAGCACCAAATAATTGATATCCATGTTCTGAATGGATGATGCATTATCAGAGGATAAGCCGTTAGCGAGCCCTGTGACGAATAAGACGAGCCAAGCAATCAGTATCATTATGATCGCAATCAACAAGTAGCGCAGCTTCGCATATTTCAATTCACGCCATGCAAGAAACATCTTTCTTCAACTCCATTTCATTGTACATTCCGATTAAGTTATATAAGTAACTTGGCTTAAATATAGGATCGGAATATGAACGGAGAATGAACGGAAGATTACAGCAGCGGGAGGCGGATCTGAATCGTCGTTCCTTTCCCTAATTGACTAGACACTTCAATATGCCCCTGATGCCTTTCTATTATTTTTTTGGTAATAGCAAGACCTAAACCGCTGCTGCCTTCCTTGCGATCCCTCGCTTTATCTGCTCTGTAGAATCGGTTGAATATATGAGGAAGATCATTCTCAGCGATTCCAATGCCTGTATCCTTGAATTCCACAATACATTCCTGATCCGTCTGACGGGTCCGAATAGAGAGTGAACCGCCATGTCCGGTGAATTTGATGCTGTTGGTGATGATGTTCATCCACACCTGATACAGCATTTTTTCATCGGCTTGAATGACGAACGAGTCAAGCTCCATGTCGATTGTGAGCTCCTTCTCGCGCCAGCTCCATTCTGTTAGGAGCAGCGCTTGTTTGATTTGGTCGGCTGCATCGCAGGAGGTCTTCTCCAGCTCTTCCTTGTCGAGAGAAGCTAGCGTTAACAGCTGCTTGCTAAGCTGCGACATTCTGCGGCTCTCGTTCTCAATGATCGATAGATAATGATTTCTTTGTTCATCGGATAGATCTGCTGTCCTCAGGGTTTGTGAGAAGCCTTGTATGGAGGCGAGCGGAGACTGAATCTCATGTGACACGTTCGATACAAATTCTTGTCGCATATCTTCAAGCTGCTCGATGCTTCTCGCCATTTGTGAGAACTGGTTGGCAAGTGTGCCAATCTCATCCCGCCTTCGTGTAGCCAATTGGAGCTTATATGTGCCCTTGGTAATGAGCTTGGTTGCTTCCGTCAGCTTAACAATAGGCTTAACAATATAGCGCGTACTAATGAGGACGAGAACGATACTAAGAAGGATCGATAAAATAAGAAGCACAGCAAAAAAGATGCGCATCTCACCGAACTGAACCTCTACATCCGGTCGAACGAAGAGGGCGGAATATTCCTCCCCAACTTGAAGGGGAACGCCTATAGAATTCACAAGCGTATTATCGAAAAAGCCTGTAATAAACAGCTTAGAAGGGAATTCGATGATACCATGATACACTTGACCATTCCGGACATTCTGTATAATTTCCGGAGAGAGCTCTTGGCCTCGATATGCGCCTCCGTAGAATGTGCCAGTTCCTCTCTCATCAATGAGATACAGCTGGTAGCCCAGGCTTCCTATATGGCTTAAATATGGCTGCAGGTCAATCTCTGGATTATTCTCATAGAACGATTGGATATTCTCCGTAATTTGAGTCAGCTTGTTGTCGTTATAGGGCTTGAGGCTGTAGTGATAATAGACATTCGTAAGTATAAAAGCGAGAAGACTACTCATGACCATCACTAGGGTGACGGTAACGACAATTCGTAGATACAAGGTTTTCATGCTTACGTGACCTCCAATTTATAACCAATGCTTCTTATCGTTCGGATGGTGAAATCCTCACTTCGATCAGCGAATCGCTCCCGTAATCGCTTAATATGTACATCTACCGTTCTGTCATCGCCATTAAAGTCTGCACCCCAGATTAGATGAATCAATTCCTCTCGCCCGAATATTCGGTTAGGATGACTGGCTAGCTGAGACAGAAGCTCGAACTCCTTCATGGGGAGCATTAGCAGCTTGCCATTACAATGCACCTCATAGCTGTTGCGGTCAATGATCGTTTTATTAAGCCGGATTCGCTCAGCATGAATCATTTGATAGCGGCGAAGCAGCGCTTTGATGCGGAAGAGGAGCTCCTTGGGCTCGAAGGGCTTGGTCAAATAATCATCGGTTCCGACCTTGTATCCTCTTTCTTTATCGATGAGCTGATCCTTAGCCGTTAATAAGATTACAGGACAGTCATAATACGTGCGTATTTCTTCACATAGCTGATAGCCGTCTTTATTAGGCATCATAACATCGACCACAGCCAATTGGATTTGTTTCTGGGTAAGGATCGCCGAGGCTTCCTCACCATCCTGTGCTTCAACGACGGCGTAACCCTCCAATTGAAGAAAATGTCTTAACAGCTCGCGAATATGCGGATCGTCATCCGCTATTAATATATGAATCATGCGACACAACTCCTTAACTAACGTCCCTGCGTTACTAAACCCTGTCATTGTATCATGTTAGCTTTGTGAATTCATCAAAGGTACGAATAGGCTGTTTGATAAGGAAATCTATAAACAATTTAATGAAGTTGGTAGGAGAACGAGGAAGGCATGTCGAAATGAACAGAATAAGTATTTATTATTCAGCAATTAAAGGAGTGGAAAGCTTTGTTTTTGCATTTTTTGCAGACAAAAGAACATAAAGAAGCCTTTCTAGAATTAGCGTATGTCGTCGCGAAAGCAGACGGATTCATCAATAAAAAAGAGCAAAGCGTTCTTCGAGCTTATCGCTGTGAGATGGATATGGAGCAGACGGAGCAGGAGTTTCAATCCGATAAAGAGCTGGCTGATATTATTGGCGGCTTGAAGGATGAGCAGGTCAAAAGTATTTTCCTAGCTGAAATATTGCTGCTTATCTTCGCCGACGGTGACTATAACGATGATGAGAAGGCGATCACGAATGATCTGAAGAGACTGTTCGGTTTCTCTGATCAAACGTTCGAATCGTTCAAGGAATGGGTAATCCGCATGGACCGATTGAAAATCGAAGGCGTTAAGCTTATTCTAGACCCGACGGCAGTGTAGCCATAGGTAAGCGAAGAAGTGGATATACCTAATTATGATGGGTGCAGGAATGAAAAAAGGGCTAAGAATGGATAACCATTCTCAGCCCTTTTTTTCTTGAGGTGTACTCTATAGATGACAGTTGTTGTCATGATATGTGGGTTATACTTGCTGCATAATCACAATATAATGTCGAATAGGAGTGTTGCAGGATGAGCTCATTACAAGGTAAAGTTGCAGTAGTTGCAGGTGCAACAAGAGGAGCAGGACGCGGAATTGCTACAATGCTGGGAGCAGCTGGGGCAACTGTGTACTGCACAGGAAGAAGTGTTAGGGGAAACCCTTCGAATATGAACCGGACAGAAACGATTGAAGATACAGCAGATTTGGTTAACCAGAACGGCGGTGTTGGCATTCCGGTACAGGTTGACCATACAGTGGAGTCAGAAGTCGAAGCCTTATTCCAGCGTGTGAGCAGCGAACAGGATGGACAACTGGATATTCTCGTGAACGATGTGTGGGGTGGAGACCCTTTGACGCAATGGAACGTACCCTTCTGGGAGCATTCCTTGGAGAATGGCCTTCTTATGCAGAATCGTGCAGTATGGTCTCATATGATTACAAGCTATTATGGTGCCCCGCTAATGACTGCTAGGAAGCAGGGAATCATTATCGAAATAACGGACGGTGTAGATGATCGCTACCGTGGAAATCTGTACTACAGCTTAGCGAAGACATCGGTTATTCATCTAGCACGAGCGATGTCTGTCGAGCTGGAGCCATTCGATGTGACGGCTTTAGCGCTGACGCCCGGATTTCTACGCTCAGAAGCGATGCTGGACCATTTCGGGGTGCATGCTGATAATTGGCAGGAGGCTGCGAAGATTGAACCTCATTTTATAATGTCAGAGACTCCAATTTATATTGGCCGGGCAGTGGCTGCACTAGCAGCAGACCCAGACGTGCATAGACATGCAGGCAAAGCGTTAAGTACGTGGTCCTTATCGGAGCAATACGATTTCACTGACCTGGATGGAGGTCGTCCACACTGGGGCAATTATGCAGCGTCGTTGGGGCTGTAGACGATTGATTCAATAGACGGGAGAGGGAAAGATGAGGGCTGATCGGCTAATATCGATATTGCTGCTCTTGCAGAATAGAGGACGGATGACATCACGTGAGCTTGCTGAGCTGCTGGAGGTATCCGAGCGTACGATTCATAGAGATATGGATGCATTAAGCGCAGCGGGTATTCCAGTCATTGCCGATCGGGGTGTCAACGGAGGCTGGGCGCTAACAGATGGCTATCGAACCAGCCTTACAGGGATGAAGAGTGAGGAGATGCAAGCCTTGCTGCTTGCCCATCCTTCAGCTGTTTTAGGTGATCTTGGCATGCATGCTGTGTTTGAAGTCGCTTATCAGAAGCTTATTGCATCATTCCCTACAGCCTATTACAAGGAAGCGGAGATCGTAAGACATCGCATTCATGTAGATGGTGCAGGGTGGAATCAGTCGATAGAAAAGGTTCCATTCCTGTCCATCATACAAGAAGCGGTCTGGGAAGAACGAAGGCTCGATATACGTTATAGGAAAGAAGAAGAGCAGCTAGTGGAGCGTGTTGTGGAACCACTAGGGCTTGTAGCCAAAAGCAGCATTTGGTATGTAGTTGCCTCAACAGCAGATGGACTTCGTACATACCGCATATCTCGGCTTCTGCATGCGAGTAAGCACAAGGATTCCTTCGCTCGTCCAGAGGCGTTCGACTTGGCTGCTTATTGGGAGCAATCAACAGCCCTCTTCACGTCCAAGCTGCCGGTATTTCATGCTCGAATTAGAATGAAGGAGCATAGCCTGCCACGCATGTCTGCGCACTGGTATGTTAGACTGCTGTATTCGGAGCGTGCGATTAACGGCTTAGTGGAAGCGGAAATGGAGTTTCAAACACTGGAATCCGCCAGCGAAATTATTCTCCGATTCGGAGCCTCAGTAGAGGTGTTAGAGCCAGTGGAGCTTCGTGACAAGGTCCGCTCTGAAGCTCAGGCGATACTATCGTTATATCAATGAATGAAGCTCTTGCCCGTAAGTTCGGGCAAGAGCTTCATTCATTTGGGGAGCTGCAATTACATAAAGGCGGAGTGTTGTTTCGCTATAGGCGGGATAATACCTTTATTAAAGAGCTATTATGTATCTATTTATGCTAGTATCATACATGAGGCTGGATATTTATGGGCTCTTGGGAAGACAGCATTGGACAATGAGGAGATTGCTCATAGAACCTGGCTATTAATAGCGGAAGGAAATGATGCTGTAAGAAAATCCAACGAGGACTCTCATTAATTACTGTATAGTTTGGTTAACTTAACATTTTGTGAAGATGGTGTTATTTGCACCCTGAAGTCTACATTTCTTATACAATAAGAGCATTCGGTTCATTCAGGAGGCCAAGCTTATGAGGTCATTTTCGAAGGAAGAAAAAAGCTGGATGTGGTACGACTGGGGGCATTCCGCCTATTCCATCATCATTTCGACTGCCGTATTCCCGCTCTTCTACAAAGCGGCAGCCGAGGACGCTGGCGTTAGCGCTGCGAATTCTACTGCTTATCTAGGCTATACGATTGCGATCTCGACATTTATCCTTGCCCTGCTGGGTCCAATCTTGGGAACGATTGCCGATTACCAAGGGTTCAAAAAAACGTTTTTCGCCGGATTCAGCTTTCTCGGCATTATCGCCACTGCGCTGCTCACGTTTATTCCGCATGACAGCTGGGAGCTGCTGCTCGTCTGCTATATGTTCATTGCGATCGGCTCAGCAGGCTCCAATGTGTTCTATGACGCCTTCCTCGTGGACGTTACAGACGACGCGCGGATGAACAAGGTATCTGCTCGCGGATTTGCAATCGGGTATATAGGGAGTACAATCCCCTTTATCATCAGCATTGCGATAATTCTTCTTGCTCAGCAGGAGGTACTGCCGATCACCGTCACGGTGGCTAGCCAAATCGCATTCTTCATTACGGCACTCTGGTGGGGGATTTTCACTCTGCCGATGCTCCGCAACGTACGCCAGAAGCATTATTTGACCCGCGAGCCTCGGATCGTCGTGAACAGCTTCAAACGACTCTACGGGACGTTGAAGCAAATAAAGCAGCATCGCGCGATTTTCCTTTTCCTGCTTGCTTATTTTTTCTATATCGATGGTGTTGGGACGATTATTACGATGTCTACCGCCTATGGGAGTGATCTGGGCATTGAATCGACGGATTTGCTCATCATTTTGTTCGTCACGCAAGTCGTCGCTGCTCCGTTCGCCATGCTGTATGGGCGTCTGGCAGATCGGTTCTCAGGTAAAATCATGTTATATGTCGGCATCTGCGTCTATATCGTCGTATGTATTTATGCTTATTTCATGAAGTCGGCATTCGACTTCTGGGTGCTTGCGATGCTGGTCGCAACCTCGCAAGGCGGCATTCAGGCGCTAAGCCGGGCTTACTTCGCAAGAATGGTGCCGAAGGAGAATGCTAACCGATTTTTCGGGTTTTATAATATTTTTGACAAGTTTGCATCGATTCTGGGTCCTCTTCTCGTCGGCGTGACTGCGCAGCTTACCGGTAACACGAGTATGGGCGTTTTCAGCCTCGTTATCCTCTTCATCATAGGTATCCTCATTCTTATGCGAGTGCAGAGCAGGGTACGGGACAGGCCGTTGGTATATCAGGCGGGCATGGTGAGAAGACGAGTGGATTAAATTAGCTTGCGTGTGTACTACTTAAGACAAGATTTAATGAGATGGAGGCAATAGCGTTGAAATCATTCAATATTAGTCATGTTATTTGTTCAATTATATTAGGAATTGCATTTATAATAGGCTGCTATATCTTTAGTGAAGGTCAATCAGCCTCAAGCGAAGCCATTCCATACGTAAATTCAGATAAACCTTTATTGAATATCCAAGAAACAGCTAATTACTTGAATATTAGTGAACCTCAAGTTAAAGCTATCATTAGCAAGGAAGAAGCAGAGTTGAATTTAACCGGCTCCTATACGGGAATGATGTTTCCCATTATTAGAATCGGGAATGACATTTTTGTTAATAAAAACAGCTTAAATGACTGGCTGAAAGAATCCTCCATGCAAAGAAAAGAATATTAAATAGGGTAAGCTATATTATGGGGGCGGCGCATCATGATAGAGAGGTTGAATAAGGAAGGTTGGATCGATCGCGAAGAAGATCGTGCTTCTGCCTTAGTCGTCTTAATGTGTGGAATAGCTGGTTCGGGGAAAACAACCTTGTCACAGGAACTAGAAAATGACGGATATAGCCGGCTTTCTATTGATGAAGAGGTGTGGTCGACCAATGGTCGATACGGGATTGATTACCCTATTGAAGATTATCGGGAATTATTAGATGAAGCGCATATTAGATTACGCCACAAGCTAGTCGAATTGATTCATCATAAGAAACAGATCGTAGTTGACTCCAGCTTTTGGAATAAGTCTTCAAGGGATGAATATAAACGACTAATTGAAAATGAAAGTGGGAAATGGAAACTCATTTATCTAAAAGTAGAGCCTGACGAATTGCGAAGACGACTTGAAATTCGCAGCCGGCGTTATGATGCAAATGCAGCTTTTCCGATTACGGATGAGTTGTTAACCACCTTCCTCAATGGGTTCGAAGAACCAAGTGGTGAAGAGGAGATTGTTATACAAAATTGAAGTAGTTCTACTAATGTGGAATAATAGTTCAGGGCTGCTGCATAGCAGCCTTTTTTGTTGCTGTAAAAAAGAATTGGAAAATATAATATAGTTTGGTATATTTGGAATACTGATTTTTTCTGAAGATAGTGGAGGGGATTAGCAATGAGATTAGCGGAAGCGCTTGTTATGCGGGCGGACTGCCAGCGGAAGGTGGCACAGCTCAAGCAGCGGCTTGGGAGAGTGATTAAGGTGCAAGAAGGAGAGAAGCCTTCGGAATCGCCTGTCGAGCTGCTAGAAGAATTAAGGCGGACCTTGAGTGATTTGGCAGTCTGGGTGAAGCAAATTAACAAAACAAACGCTTTGAGTGCGTTCGATACTAGCATAAGCTTAGCAGAAGCGTTGGCGGAACGTGATCGCATCATGCAGCATCGCAATATACTGAATGAATTGCTGAGTGAGGCTTCTATTAAGCACGAACGGTTCAGCCGACAAGAAGTGAAATTTTATACAACCATAGAAATTGCTGATCTTCAAAAAGAGGTCGACGAATTATCGAGGCAATACCGTGAGCTGGACTTCAAGATCCAAGAGAAGAATTGGAGCACTGATTTACTAGATAACTAAACAAGTTGGTAACCGAAATCATACAGGCGAGCACAACCCGCCAACGGGTAGTTGGACCTCCGATGTAGATGCTGGGCCATATCTACAAACCTAACGAATTAGCCCAATAATGTAACAAGAGTGCGCGATAGCATGTAACTAGGCTGTATATTGATAATGTAACTACCATGTGCTGATGTATCGGTTAGGTGAGGGTGGGTTCGGGGACTTGTTCGATTGCAGTTGATGAGACCTGTTGGCATAGCTGGCATGTCTCTTTTTTTTTGCTTGGGAGTATAAAGATTGTAGGTGAGGTCAAATGAAACTCAGAGTTAAATGGAGAAGCAGCAGGAGATATAGCGGAATCTGTCGAAAATACTAGTTACTTTCAATGACGGAGGTTCACCATTGATCGCCCAAACCAAAATCCAAATTCCTCTCATACGCAAAACGCTGGTTGATCGGCCAAGACTAATGAACAAGCTGAACGAGGGCATGACAACAAGACTAACGCTTGTTTCTGCACAGGCCGGTTATGGAAAGACGACGGCTCTTGGCGAATGGACCAAGAAGAAGGTACCTGATTTTGGACAATCGCTAGCATTTCTGCCTGAGCAGGAATCGTCATCATCCATTGAGAGCTCGGTTTCGGCCTTTATCAATGAATTAAATGAAGTCAGCGGACAAGCTGGTTATTATTTTAGATGATTTTCATCTAATAGAGCATTCTGCTATTCAAGATTCACTCAGCTATCTGTTGTCTTATTTGCCATCGCATATTCATCTATATATCGCTAGTCGTACGGAGCTGGAGATTCCTACTGCAAGATTGCTGGCCACAGGAGCATTAAATGTGATAAGCGCAAGTGATTTGCAATTTGAGTGGGAAGAATCCGTTGCTTTCTTCCAGGATACGACGGATTTATTGCTAACTAAGGAGCAAATGAAAGAGCTGCTCTATCAGACGGAAGGCTGGGTGAGCGGTCTGCAGCTGGCAGCGATCACACCGCAGCGCAGTGAGAATATTGCTGAATCAATTCGCCAATTTAACGGTCAGCAGCGGCACATAGCCGATTATTTGCTGGAGGAAGTATATCAAAATTTGCCGGAATCGATGCGGAGCTTCTTATTGGATACATCCATGTTAAGTCGAATGAACGCATCCTTGTGTCAAGCTGTAACAGGATTAGCGGACAGTCAGGAGCAATTGGAGCGTCTTGAGCAGCTCAACTTATTTATTGTTCCGCTGGATGAGGGACGCACCTGGTACCGGTATCACCATTTGCTGTCCGATTTCTTGCAACGGATGGGGACCATGCAGACGCCGGAGCATTGGCTGCAAATTCATATTCGAGCTGTCCAATGGCTGGAAACCCATAAGTTTAATTATGAAGCGGTGGAGCACTACATCAAGGGTCAGCAAGAAGAGGATGTTGTCAGGCTGATTGAGCTGCATATGCATGATTTCATTCACTCGTACAGATCTTCGCTCATGAGATGGATTATGGCCTTGCCGGAAAGCAGTTATGTAGATAAGCCGATGATTGAACTGTTTTACTTATCCCAGTTAGTAGTAGCAGGTCAATGGAGCACGGCTTTCGACAGAGCGAAGCAGATAGAGATCCGCTTCAAAGCGCTCCGCCAGCAGCTTCCGGAACCAGTATGGAATAGGGCGATGGGTGATTTGTATCATTTCTGCGGCATTATAGCCTATTTGCAGCAGGACTTGCCACTGGCATCCAGTTATTTCGAACTGCTTGAGCTGTATTTGCTAGAAGGGAGCAGCTTTCAGGATAGAGGGAGCAAACGGTATGAGGGCTATGATCAATTTACAGATCTTTTATCGCTGAATAACGATTTGGAGGTCGTTGAGCAATTTTTACTGAAATGGATTAAAGCTTGGGAACATAAAAAAGAATATCCTTTTGTTGGCTTTCAATACGTGACTTATACTATGCTTCTATATGAATGGGACCGTGTGGAAGAAGCGGAGCTGTATCTCAGCAAGGCTATGGAACGTGAGGATCTGCGGCCTATTACCTGGTTTTGGGTGCAATTGAATTTTCTGTCTTCACGGTTTCTGCAAGCTTCAGGGAAATATAGCCAGGCCGCTGAGCTGATGGCACAGCTCAAATTAAACATTGATTCGCCTGATTATCAGATGATTATACGAAAAATTGAAGCGGAGGAAGCACATCTCCTGTTGCGTCAAGGCAAGCTCCAGGAGGCGATCGACTGGTCGGAACGATGTGATCTGTCGCATGCAGACGAAGTTTATGTGCTTCGAATTGAAGAACATCTTGCACTCGCCAAAGTGTGCGCTGCAACTGAACGGACGGAGCAAGCCATTCTTATACTCGAGTGTTTACAACGGGAATTTGATAAGGGCATTCGCATTCGCGATCGCATTAAATTATACAATGTTCAGAGCATGGTTCTTTATCATGCGGGACAAACAGATTCTGCATTTGTTTCTCTGGGAAAAGCACTACAGTTAGCTGAACCGACGGGATATGTCAGGAGCTTTCTAGATGAGGGCCCATTGATGGCTGAGATGCTTGCCGGGCTTGTGAAGGCGGAACAACATTCACATTTAGATACATCTACAATTCCGCTTCCATATACGAAACGGCTACTTCAAATAATGAATGATAAGCTTGGTCGAGGCCAAGATACATTGGTTAGTGAACGATTGACAGAGCAAGAATTGAAGGTGCTAAAGCTTATTGCAGAAGGAATGTTAAATAAGGAAATTGCCCACAATCTACATATTTCAATTGAAACAGTAAAGTTTCATATTAAGAATATGTATCGCAAGCTTGGCGTTCACAACCGAGCACAGGTATTGCAGCGGGAGAGAGAACTGCGATTATTGATACGGCTTGGATGCGATTAGCTTTTGTACATACTGATCCCACTCTTCAATAGATGCTTCCTCTGTGATCGCCTAGTGGAGCAAAAGGTTTCAATGGCACTCTAAATTAATACATGTGTAATAGCGATCATGGCTAATAATCCGAAGATAAAGGAAAAGGTCGATGCCCGTTCATTCCCATCGCCATGGCTCTCTGGGATGAGCTCTTTGTATACGACGAACAGCATGGCTCCTGCAGCGAATGCCAATCCGTATGGAACAATTGAGGAGAAGCTTCCAGAGAATAGATAACCAAGCCAGCAGAACAGCAGCTCTAGTAATCCTGTTAAGGTTGCAAGCGATAGCGCAAGCCATTTATTCATCCCATGGGTGATCAGGAATAAGGCGATAAGAAAGCCCTCGGGAATATTTTGCATACCGATACTAAGCGACACGATCGCACCCAGATCATGATCAGCACTTCCATAGCTCACTCCTACTGAAAGTCCTTCAGGTAGATTATGAAGAGCCATGGCTGACAGGAATAGAAAAGAGCTTGTCCGTTGATCCTGCGTTGAAGCGATGTGTGCATGCTGAGGATCTTTGTGAGGGACAAGCAGCTCCATTAAGGTCAGGATGACAGTTCCTAGAAGCATGCCGACAGCTAGCACGAATAAATTAGACAACTTCAGCGCAGAGGGAATAAGCCCATAGGTAGAGGCGGCAACCATTATGCCAGCAGTAAAGGCAAGCAGAATATCTCTCCCACGATGGGTCACATTCGTAAACAATAAGGCGGGGAGGGCTCCTGCTGTTGTACATAATGAAGTAGCTATGCTTCCGATAATGATTGTGTTCATATAGGCCTCCTCAGGACAAGACAAGCTTACACTAGCCTATGAGGGTTCTTGAGGAATAAGAAGTGATTATAGGGCAAAAAGAACGATAGTGACCCAATAAGGGCCACAATCGTTCTTTTTTAGGAAAGGCAGCATTCATTCATTTACTGGAGAATCTCGAATTCATTCTATGCTGAGTCTCGGAGCGGATGTGCCATTCCTTACAATCCCTATCTAGGTTAGGACTTGATAGTTATCGAATTAGCATTTGCCGTAGCCACCGACGTAACTGCCGATACCACAGCTACAAGCGATGATTACCAACAAGATGAACAGTACAAGAATTGTACCAGTGTTATTGAATCCGCCACCAACGTAACCAGAAATTGTCATGCACCTCCTTACGTAGTGAGTACTCTGTATATTATGAAGGCGGCGTTGCGAATGATTGGGTGATTGTACTAGAGACAATTGACTTTATTGCATATGACTTGTCAGGATGTATGGAGAGGATAGGAATACCTAATTCTGCCTTATGAGATTGGCTGTTCGTACTCCGTTCCGCTTAAGAGGTGAATGATTAGAGCTGGAACAGTTATAATGGTAGCATAGACCACTTTATTTATAAGCGCTGAGGAGGAAGTATCCTTGAATCGACCAGTTGTGAACGTACCTTATGGCTATGAACCGCCGAAGGAATCACGAAAAGGTACACTGATCTATTATGATTCATTCGAGCATACGACGGATGAGGAGCTTGGGAGGGTGGCTGAGCAGGTGCTGCAACGAAATTTCGCCAAGCTAGTGTTATTCCCCATGCACGAGGAGAGTGTCAGACGAATGACGAAGGAGCCGGTCAGCGCTTATTATAAGCGACTAGATCGACTGCATGAGTGGAAGAGTGATCGTGGCGATGCATGGATAACCGTCGAAGGCTGGGAAGGAAAGCGGAAGAAATATACACCGATCGATTCGGTGCTAAGGCATGTGAGCGAGGTGTACCCCGCTCCATATTTCTTATATATGACTGCGGAGATGGCCAATCTATTCGCTTCATTCGCGTCCTTCGAGGAATGGATCAAGAAAATTCGCCTGTTGCTCGCATCGGAGCCAGAGATGCTGCATCCTAAGCTGCTGAAGTTCGAGCATCGCTGGGACGTTATAGAATCATAACAAGAAGAGACAAGCTTGCCGGATCATTCGGCAGGCTTGTTTTTTTATATCGTTATTCGTCTAAAATTCACGACTTGTGTTCTACAAGAAACCGTACGGCATAAGATAAGGAGATGAGTTTGCATGCATTCGAACCAAGCCTAGCGTTTGCATGTCAATAGAGAGGGGTAATAGTAGAAGAGCAGCTTAATAGGCGATGAATACCAATATAATAAGAAATAATCAGGAGGCTATTCACATAATGAACGGGAACTATGCAATACAACCACTATTCTCCGAGGCTGAACACACATATGATGGTATGAAAATGCTGTATGAAATAGAAGATACGATAGCCGAGCTCGAAATTTACATTGCGCGCAATCCCGAGGATGATATTGCCCAGCGTCAATATAAGCATTTCTTAACGAAGCGGGAAAAGTGGGCTGCGCACGACAAATAATGGAGCTGAGATCGGCTGTAATTGGCCATTCGGTTCCATCATATAGCATCGATAAGCAGTTCGAGGGTGAGTATGAGCTGGAGGAATCCAGAATTCATACTCACCCTTTGCTGTCGTTGTTAAGCTTTCCCCTTACGTGTCATTGACGTTAAGAGATCCCACTGCTCCTTACTTATCTCAGCTAGATGATTGAATTGGCCGCTTCCCTGCAGCCATTCACCCCCGTCTAGAGTTACGACCTCTCCATTCATATAACTCGCATAATCGGAGACGAGAAAGGCCGCAAGATTACCCAGCTCCTCCGTCGTGCCCACTCTTCTAAGAGGAATACGATTTAACTGCTGCTCTTCCTGCTCGGGCATAGGCATTAGACGTGACCATGCTCCTTCGGTTGGAATAACGCCGGGTGCTATCGCGACCTGCCTTATACCATGAGGCGCCCATTCTACTGCTAATGATCTGGTAAGAGCTAATACTCCAGCTTTAGCGGCTGCGGAAGGCACGACATACCCGGAGCCAGTGGAGGCATAGGTGGTAACGATGTTCAGCATCGTTCCGCTTCTTCCTTGTTCAATCCATCTTTTACCCAGCTCTAATGTCGTATAAAAGGTGCCGTGCAGCACGATATTCAGAACGGCGTCGACTGCGCGAGGGGATAAGCGCTCTGTTGGAGATATGAAGTTGCCAGCCGCATTATTCACAAGAATATCAATGTGTCCGTAATGCGACTCGACCGATTCTATTAGGTCATTAACCTGTGAAGGGTCACGTACATCGCATCTTGTGAAGAATACCTGACCGCCATTGCTGCTTAAGGCTCTACTTGCTTGCTTTAGCACTTCCTCACGCCGGCCTGTTATGGCCAGCAAGGCACCGTGTGCGAGAAACTTCTCTGCCATTGCATACCCAAGCCCTGTACCTCCACCTGTAATCAGAATGACCTTGCCTTGCAATAAATCAGCTGAAAAAGGACCCATAGCATTCACCTCCTGCGACATTGGCCTTGAGTGGAACGAAGTCTTATCTCATTATTCATATCACGATTGGCAGCTGATTATGTAGGAATACCGGAAAGTCCTCTTCATATAATACAGTACACGCGGATACCGTCGAACTTTGTCCACCTACTACGGAAGAGGGGGAGGTCGATGTTATTTCAATTATCAGAGGAGCTCGAAATGACACGGTCGGTCATTCGAAGCTTTGCCGAGCAGAAGCTCGCCCCTAGCGCAGGCAAGCGGGATGAAGAGGCAAGACATGATCGGCAGCTGTTTGACCAGATGGGAGAGCTTGGATTAACGGGAGTTCTGATTCCGGAGCAGTATGGCGGAGCGGGAAGTGACTTCATGACCTATGTCATTGTTCTTGAAGAGCTGTCACGAATATGCGCTGCTACCGCGTCAATGTTAGCTGCACATACGGTTCATGCGGCATGGCCGATCTATCAATGGGGAAGCAAGGAGCTACGAGAAGACCTATTAATTCCACTAGCTGCTGGCAAGATGCTAGGAGGATCTGCTGCGCCGCCTATGAATGCAGCAGCAGTCAGCTTTCGGTCGAGGAAGGAGCGGGACGAGATTGTCATCAGTGGAGAGCATCCCTTCGTCGTTAATGCTGGAGTGGCTGATCTCTATGTGGTGTATGCACTTGTGGATAATGGAGCAAGCAGACTTAATGCTTATGTAGTCGAGAAAGAAGATGTCGGCAGCTTGGTGGGGAATCAGATTCAGAAGCTAGGGCTGCGCGCGTTCCATACTGCCTCGATCAGGCTGAGAGATTGCCGCATTCCTGCCATGAACAGATTAGGAAGACTGGGAGACGGACGTAAGATTATTCGGTCAATCATCGATGCCAGTTACATTAGTGCGGCAGCACAAGCAGTTGGCATTGCTCAAGGCGCATTGGAAGCAGCAACCGCTTATGCCAAGGAACGTGAGCAGTTCGGGAGAGCCATTGGCCGACAGCAAGGCATTTCCTTCAAGCTGGCCGATATGTCTGCTAAGACTGAGGCGGCTAGATGGCTTGTCTATCAAGCTGCATGGCGTAAGGATAAGGGCTTGCCCTGCGCTACGGAAGCGGCAATTGCGAGGCAATATGCTTCGGGTGCGGCGATATCCGCAGCGCTGGAGGCTGTCCAAATTTTCGGAGGCTATGGCTATATGCGGGAATATAAGATGGAGCGATACTTGCGAGATGCCAAGTGCTTGGAGTCTGAAATGGGAATTGGTGGACTGCAAGCGAACCTCATTGCCCGTATCTTGGGGGAATAGGAGGCGAGAATTGGGAGACACGGTTATCGTTGGAGGTGCAAGAACGGCTTTCGGTAAGTTTGGTGGAGCCTTCCGCGGTGTGACAGCTGTCGAGCTGGGAGCAGCAGCGATGAGTGGGGCTATACAGAGGTCAGGAGTCGATCCACTTCAAATAAACGAAGTCATCATGGGGATGGTGCTGCAGGCGGGTGCCGGGCAGAACCCTTCAAGGCAAGCTGCAAGGCTGGCTGGTCTTGATTGGGCTGTCCCTTCGGAGACCATTAACAAAGTATGTGCATCAGGGATGCGAGCAATCACACTTGCAGACCAGATTATTCGAGCTGGGGATGCAGCGACCATTGTCGCAGGTGGAATGGAGAGTATGAGCAGTACACCTTATACGGTATCAGCTGCAAGGTGGGGAGCTCGAATGGGGGATTCGGAGCTTACCGATGTGATGATACAAGACGGCCTTCATTGTGCCTTCAAGAATGTCCGTATGGCTGTTCATGGCAACAGCCTGGCAGCTGATTATGGAATTAGCCGGGAGGAACAGGATAATTGGGCTCTGCGAAGTCATGCATATGCCTTGGCAGCTATACAGAATGGTCAGCTTGCTGAAGAGATTATTCCCTTTAGAGGAGCGGGAGGCATGATGACCATTGACGAAGGTCCTCGTACGGACACGTCAGCCGACAAGCTAGGGAAGCTGCGTTCGATTGTTGACAGCGGCGGTACGGTAACGGCTGGCAATGCTCCCGGCGTGAATGACGGGGCTGCAGCTCTAGTCTTAATGTCAGCCGAAGAAGCAGTGAGAGGTGGACATCAGCCGCTAGCGAGAATTATCGGTCACGCAGCTGTTGGACTAGAGGCCTCGCAGCTCGGAACTGCTCCAGCGTTAGCTATCCAGAAGCTGTTGATGAAGACCGGTTTATCGTTGCAAGCTATTGATTTATTCGAGGTGAATGAAGCCTTCGCATCCGTTGTGCTTGCTTGTGGTAGAGCGTTAGGCTGGGATGCAGCTAAAGTCAATGTGAACGGTGGAGCAATCGCGCTTGGCCATCCGATTGGCGCAAGTGGGGCGAGGATCGTTCTATCTTTAATTCATGGGCTGCTGCGTAGAGGAGGCGGCATCGGAGCTGCTGCCATATGTAGTGGCGGCGCGCAAGGTGACGCTATATTGATTCAGGTAGACGGTTAATATTGAGGTGGCAACATGATGGAGATCAAACAAATTACCGTGCTCGGCGCAGGGCAAATGGGTAGTGGAATCGCTCAGACTTTTGCACAGAATGGGTATGCGGTTGTTCTGTACGATACGAATGAAGAGGCGGCTAAGCGGGGACTTGCTGCTATTGAAGCAGCTTTAACTAGAATGGTAAGCACAGGTCGACTGACGGAGGAAGGGAAACTGACAGCAGCTGTGAACCTGACCTTATCCATGGACTTGGAGACTGCATGTCAGTCTGATCTAGTTATCGAAGCCGTTCCAGAGCGCATGGACATTAAGAAATCGCTCTTTCGTAACCTTGATTCATTCTGTGGACCTCAATCCATACTGGCGACGAATACCTCGTCCTTATCCATTACAGATATTGCAGCTGTCACGAGGCGACCGGAGAACGTGATCGGCATGCATTTTATGAACCCGGTGCCTGTCATGCCGCTTGTTGAAATCATTCGGGGGTTGGCTACCTCAGATACAACGATGGAGAGTGTGCGGACGATCATTCAATCGATAGGCAAAACAGGGGTTGAGGTCGGTGACTTCCCTGGCTTCGTCTCGAATCGTATTCTCATGCCGATGATTAATGAAGCGATCTATGCTGTGTATGAAGGGATAGCTGCTCCTGAAGCAATCGATCAGATAATGAGACTAGGTATGAAGCATCCGATGGGGCCATTAGCGCTTGCTGATTTCATTGGCCTCGACACTTGCTTAGCCATAATGGAAACGCTGCATAAAGGATTCGGAGATTCAAAATATCGTCCGTGTCCATTATTACGCAAATATGTGTCAGCTGGCTGGCTGGGCCGGAAAACGAATAGAGGCTTTTACATGTATACCAGCGGCTAATGGGGGAAGGAGTACCAGACATGGAGCTCCGCTTCACGAAAGAACAAGAAGAGCTGCAAGCAGCAGCAAGACATTTCGCTGAGACGGAGATTGCTCCCATCGTACCTCTCATGGAACGAGAGCATGCTTTCCCACACCTCTTGGTGAGAAGAATGGCGGAGCAGGGATTCATGGGCCTTCCGATCCCAACCGCATGGGGTGGTGCCGGTCTGGATTTCATCTCCTACATGATTGCTATTCATGAATTCTCTAGAATTAGCGCTACAGTAGGCGTTATTCTATCGGTCCATACGTCGGTCTGTACATTGCCCATTCTATTCTATGGTTCGGATGAGCAGCGGAGCAGCTACGTACGGAAGCTAGCTTCGGGTGATTGGTTAGGTGCATTCGCATTGACGGAGCCGCATGCCGGCTCTGATGCTGCGTCGATTCGAACGACAGCTGTAAGGCAGGGCGACCATTATAAATTGAATGGCAGCAAAATATTTATCACGAATGCAGGGGCTGCTGATATCTACGTGACGTTCGCCGTAACGGATCGAACGAAAGGAGCAGGCGGCATTACTGCCTTTCTTGTGAATCGTAATGAACAAGGACTGAAGATTGGGAAATCGGAGGAGAAGATGGGGCTTCATGGTTCCAACACCTGTGAATTGTTCTATGAGGAAATGCTCATCCCTATAGAACAAAGACTGGGTCAAGAAGGCGAGGGATTCCGAATTGCGATGGGCTCGCTGGATGGCGGAAGAATAGGAATTGGTGCTCAGGCTCTAGGAATAGCCGAGGCGGCACTTCAGCTCCTTCAGCAGCATTTGAATCCCCTTGCCGTAATGGGCAGGTCACAGAAAAGTAAGAGGATGCTCCAAACTGCTAAGCTCGTAGAGCTTGCTGAGCTTACCGCTCGTGTGGAGGCAGCCAGACTGCTCGTCTATCGGGCTGCATACTTGAGGCAGAGAGGGCGGCCCTGCACGAAGGAGGCATCAACGGCCAAGATGTTCGCCTCTGATGCAGCCGTAGAAGTAAGCGGCGCCGCAGTCCGCTTGCTAGGGAGAGAGGGCTGTGTGAGTGAACACGGAGCAGAGCGGTTGTTCCGAGATGCCAAGGTTACTCAAATCTATGAAGGGACGAATGAGATTCACCGAATCGTAATCAGCAGTCAGCTGCTAAGGTGAGTATTCTGTGGAAGAGGCGGTGGGGAACCTGATAGATTCTCCAGGAGGAAGGCTGCGTGAAGCGCTCAACATCGAGAAGCCTTTGCAGGTGGCAGGCACGATTAACGCATATGCCGCACTAATGGCCGAGAAAACCGGATTTCGTGCTTTGTATCTCTCTGGCGCAGGTATAGCTAATGCTGCTTACGGACTGCCGGATCTGGGCATGACGACATTAAGTGATTGCCTTGAGGAGGTAAGGCGTATCACAAGTGTTACGGAGCTGCCCCTGCTTGTAGATGCCGATACTGGCTTCGGAGGGGCACTGCAGATTGAGCGCACCGTTAATCAGATGATTCGGGCTGGAGCAGCAGGCATTCACATTGAGGATCAGGTTGCGGCGAAGAGATGCGGGCACAGGCCTAATAAAGCCATTGTCAGCAGCGAAGAGATGGTTGATCGGATTACGGCTGCAGCTAGCAGCAGAGACGACAAGCAATTCGTTATTATGGCTCGTACAGATGCAGTAGCCGTTGAAGGGCTGGAGGCTGCCATTGAGCGAGCCTGTGCTTGCGTGGAGGCAGGCGCAGATATGATATTCCCCGAAGCCGTTACTTCGCTTGAAGATTATTCTAAATTCACAGATGCGGTTAAAGTACCTGTGCTTGCCAACCTGACTGAGTTCGGGAAAACTCCGCTGTTCACGCTAGAGGAGCTGGAGGCAGTAGGTGTTCGACTCGCACTCTACCCACTATCGGCCTTCCGGGCTATGAATGCAGCAGCGCTTAAGGTATATCAGTCCATCCGCAGAGATGGTACGCAGAAGAATATGGTGGATCAGATGCAGACGCGTGAGGAGCTGTATGATTTTTTGCGATATTACGGGTATGAACAAAAGCTGGATCAGCTCTTCGGAGCTGAGGAGGGGGAGTGAGGGATGGCTAAGAGAAGCGGACTTGCCGATGTCATTGCTGGAAATACCTCCATATCAACCGTTGGCAAGGAGGGGAAGGGGCTAACCTATCGAGGCTATTCGATTCATGAGCTGGCGGAATATGGATGCTTCGAGGAGGTTGCCTATCTCCTACTATATGGGGAGCTGCCTAATGCTGCTGAACTGAATCAATACAAGCGTAAGCTTACCGGCTTACGGCAGCTGCCCTATCGGCTAAGAAGCATTCTTGAGCTGCTGCCTGCTCATACACATCCGATGGATGTCATGCGTACGGGCTTCTCTGCGCTTGCAGCCTTCGAACCAGAAGCGGAGGGTAACAGCTCATCTGATATTGCTGATAGGCTGCTGGCCAGTGGCGCATCCATGCTCATGTACTGGTATCACTATCAAGTGAACGGCACGCGAATAGACACGATGACAAATGGTGAGAGTATAGCTGGACATTTTCTTGAGCTGCTGCATGGGCAGCAGCCAAGTGAGCTGCATGAAAGAGCATTCGATGTTTCTCTCATTCTATATGCCGAGCATGAGTTCAACGCTTCGACCTTCGCAGCTAGAGTGACTGCCTCGACCTTATCCGATTTCTATTCAGCAGTAACAACGGGGATAGGCACACTCCGCGGACCTCTTCATGGCGGTGCGAACGAAGCGGCAATGACGCTCATTGACAGCTTCGAGAATCCCGACCAAGCGGAGGAGGGGATTCTAGCACTGCTGCAGGCTCGTCAGCTCATCATGGGATTCGGTCATCGGGTATATTCGGTATCTGATCCAAGATCAGATATGGTTAAGAAATGGTCAGCATTGTTGGCTGAGCACTCAGGTAATCAACAGCTTTATCACATATCAGAGCGGATTGAAGAAGTGATGCAGCGGGAGAGAAAGCTGTTCCCTAATCTAGATTTCTACAGTGCATCGGCTTATCGGCTGATGGGCATACCGACAGCCTTCTTCACTCCGATCTTCGTCATTGCCCGCACAAGCGGATGGGCTGCTCACATTATGGAGCAGCGTGCCAACAATCGTATTATTCGACCAAGTGCAGATTATACAGGTCCAGAGACTAGACGATGGATATCCATGGAGAACCGGCTATGACTTGCAGGAGGAAGGTGAGCGATGTCTATGCTGCCAACATCTAATAGGAGACCGGATGCCGATCAGGTACTGGTGAACATAGCCGAATATGTAGAGGGCTATGATATTCATAGCGAGGAAGCTTATCACACCGCACGTCTATGTCTAATGGATACATTAGGCTGCGGACTGCTCGCTCTTCGTTATCCTGAATGTACGAAGCTGCTCGGACCGATCGTTCCGGGAACCGTTGTCCCTAATGGTTCTCGCGTGCCAGGGACCTCTATCGAGACCGACCCGATTACAGCAGCCTTTAATATCGGCTGCATGATTCGCTGGCTAGACTATAACGATACATGGCTAGCTTCAGAGTGGGGACATCCATCAGATAATCTGGGAGGGATTCTTGCAGCTGCCGACTATAGGAGCAGAATGCTGATGGCAGAAGGTGAGTCGCCGCTGACGATGCGGGAGGTTCTCACTGCTATGATCAAAGCTCATGAAATTCAAGGCGTTATTGCTCTTGAGAATAGCTTCAATCGAGTGGGGCTCGATCATGTTATTCTCGTCAAGGTCGCCTCTACAGCGGTCGTTACCAAGCTTCTTGGAGGCACGAAGGAGCAAATCATTGACGCTCTCTCGCATGCGTGGCTTGATGGGCATCCGCTGCGCACGTACCGTCATTCCCCTAACACAGGCACTCGGAAATCTTGGGCGGCAGGCGATGCGACTAGTCGTGCGGTACGCTTAGCCCTCATGACCTTAAAGGGTGAGATGGGCTATCCTTCAGCATTAAGCGCAGCGACATGGGGCTTCAATGCTGTGTGCTTCAATGGCAAGCCTCTAATGATTAATCGACCGTATGAAAGCTATGTTATGGACCATATTTTGTTCAAAATAGCCTACCCAGCCGAATTCCATGGACAGACGGCTGTTGAGTGTGCGATTAAGCTGCACCCTTCTGTAATAGAAAGGCTTCATGATATTGATCGAATTATTCTTACAACTCATGAATCAGCCATGCGTATTATCGATAAGTCAGGTCCGCTGCATAATCCCGCTGATCGGGATCATTGTCTGCAATATATGGTGGCAATTGGCCTCCTCTATGGTGAGCTGCATGCGGATCATTATGAAGAGGAAGCCGCAGCGGATCCGAGAATTGATCTATTACGAGGTCGAATGACGGTTGTTGAAGAAATCAGATATTCGAGAGAATATTTGGAGGAGGATAAACGCTCAATAGCCAATGCCATTCAAATCTTGTTCAAGGATGGTACAGCAACAGATAAAGTAGAAGTGGAATATCCGATTGGACATCGCAGGAGAAGAGCCGAAGGTGTGCCACTGCTTGAACAGAAGTTTGATGTCAATCTCAGAACAAGGTTTCCCAGCAAGCAAGTGGAGATGATTAAGGAGCTCTGTAAGGATCAGCAGAGGCTGGAGCGGACGCCAGTTCATCATTTTGTAGATCTCTTCCGGATATAAGGAAACAAAATTAACATTCCTAAAAAAGGAAAGTATTCCCTCATGTCGAATAAAACGATTAGGATTGTATGCGTTCACATTCTATAGTAAAAGAGGGGATACATATGTCAAATGGGAATAATCTGCCGCGGAGATCACCTGAACAGCTAGGCTTGGCCTCGTTAGCGATAACGGCATTCCTCAATGAGATTAAGGAAAACAATCAAGAGCTCCACAGCTTCATGCTAGTCAGACACGGGAGTGTAGCAGCCGAAGGCTGGTGGGCGCCCTATCAGAAGAATGATGTTCATCTCATGTTCTCGCTTAGCAAAAGCTTTACATCGACGGCTGTTGGTTTTGCCGTATCGGAGGGCTTGATCTCCCTGGATGATCGAGTTGTTGATTTCTTCCCGAATGATCTGCCGGAGGAGGGCATCTCAGAACATCTTTATGCCATGCAGATTCGGCACTTACTGATGATGGGCACTGGTCATGCGAGCGATACGACAGAGCTTCTGCAACAACAGGCAGATGGGAACTGGGCTAAGGCTTTTCTATCAGCACCTGTCGAGCATACCCCAGGTACACATTTTGTTTATAACAACGGTGCTACTTATATGCTGTCTGCTATTCTGCATAGTGTTACCGGACGGTATCTGCTGGATTATCTCCAAGACCGATTGTTAGGACCGTTGGGCATAATAGGAGCCAGCTGGGAAGCTTGCCCAAGAGGCATCGCTGCTGGTGCGTTTGGCCTGAGTGTTAAGACGGAAGATATTGCCAAATTCGGTCAGCTGTACTTGCAAGATGGAATATGGGACGGACAGCAGCTGCTGCCCACAGGCTGGGTAGAGGAGGCTGTCTCGAAGCATATCTCCAATGGAGATAGCGAAGAGAATGATTGGACTCAAGGCTATGGCTATCAATTCTGGCGCTGCCGTCATGGCGTGTATCGAGGGGATGGCGCATTCGGGCAGTTCTGTGTCGTTATGCCTGAGCAGGATGCCGTTATAGCGATTACAGCAGCCTCAGATAACATGCATGTCATCTTGGATACCATCTGGGCTCATCTGCTTCCAGCAATGGAGCAAGCACCATTAGCAGACAATGAAGCAGCACATGAAGCATTATTGGAGCAGCTGCAAGAGCTGCGCATAGATGCCCCGATAGCGGTATCAACCTCTTCGATAGAAAAACAGTTGAAAGGGTTAATCTATCATTTGGAGCCGAACGACTTGACGCTAGAGTCGATATCGTTCCAATTTTTAACCGATGAGTTGTTGTTAACACTTGGCGATCCTACAGGTGAGCAGGTGGTGAATGCAGGTCGGGAGAGCTGGAGGTCGAGCACCGTTCAAATTCTGCAAGGAGCACCGCAGAAGGCAGAAGCAAGCTTCACATGGCGAGATACCGACACGCTGGAACTGACCATTCGATTAGTGCAGTCACCCTTCACACATACGTTAACTTGCCAGATAGACGGTGATGATATTACGATTGAGAGAAATGTGAATGTTAATATCGGACCAACTAATCTAGCGCACATTCGCGGGAGATTGACCCTGCCGGCATAATCGAAGAACAACGGACCTAGGTATAAGTTCGTTGTTCTTTAATTGAAGCGGGAATGCCTGGAATGACTTGTACGCTGTGCTTATGATGTGAATTCTAATGGAAATTAGTATATATAGCCATATTGCCTAAAAGGAGAGATACACACAGATGACTAACATGAATGAATTTGTTGCAGAATGGCTGGGCCATCGCAAAGTACTGCATGCACTGCTGGATACGGTCGGAAATGAACAATTACAATACAAGCCTTGGGACAAAGCGATGTCACTATCTGAGCTTGCGCTACATATATCGGGAATAATGTACATGTTCGCGCTGACGGTGAAGAATGGTCAGTTCACACCTCCGCCAGCAACGAAACCATTTGAGACTGCTGAAGAGCTGAAGGCTCAGATTGAAGAGCAGACGGAGCAGATTAAGGAAGTCCTGCTTGCCCTTACGGATGAACAGCTGGAGCAAATCGTTGATTTCAAAGGGCTGAAATTCCCTGGCGCTGTCTTCCTCAAGACAGGTAAGGAGCATGAGATTCACCATAAAGGACAATTGTTCACTTATCTCCGCTTGCTAGGAATTGATAAGCTGCCATTCTACGTCTTCCACGCATAGAAACACCTATCGCTTAGAAGGAGCTCTTCTTCTGTCGTCCAAGGACACAGTTAAGGCTTCTTCTTTTTCATTTCAATATCTTGCTCTTTCATTGACAGGTGCGTACACGGGCAGTGTCTCAAGGTATACTGTGAAGAGGGGGTGCGCCAATGAAGCTGACACATACGGCTGAAGAAAGTCTTACAGAGGAGTATTGGCAAGCCATTGTCAGCAACAATGCTGCCTATAACGATATGTTTATTTATGCCGTAAAGACGACAGGGATTTTTTGCAAACCGACATGTAAGTCAAGGCCTCCTAAGCGAGAGAATGTCCTTGTCTTCGAGAATGCAGAAGCAGCGCTTGCTGCTGAGTTCCGGCCCTGCAAACGATGTAAGCCAAATGGTGAGCGTATGCCGGACGAGGAATGGATCGCTCAAGCTAAAACCTATATCGAGAATAATTATGACCAAGTCATAACCCTTCAATCGATCTCCGATATGGTTCATGGAAGCCCATATCATCTACATCGTACCTTCAAACGGGTGATGGGTGTAACGCCGGCCGCCTATGTGCAGCAGATAAGAATGAACCAAGCGAAGGCGTATCTGGCTAAGGAGGATATGGCTATAGCAGATATTGCTCGTAAGGTTGGATTGGCGAATACCCCGTATTTTATTACACTGTTCAAAAAAACAAGCGGCTGTACTCCAACGGAGTATCGTCGCCAATTATTGCATAATCAGCCAGTGATGAAGGAGTCTCATCCTGATCATTATCAATAATCCAGCTCGCCTCTTCATTCTGCCAACTGAAAAAAGCCACCGTTACAGAGAGCCCTGCAAAACGAATACAGTTTCTGTAAAATACAGCCCAATGCCGCGTAGGCATTGGGTTTGTTGTATAATAAAAAAAAGGAAAAGCGAGTTGAACGACTTTGTTGCATGTAGGTAGACAATTAACCGCATCATTTCATGCGGAGTTATATACACTTGTTCCGGAAAATCACCTCTTACGCA
>NZ_JCAALS010000039.1:0-55486 GCF_059686975.1 Paenibacillus xinjiangensis
AGCGAATTCACGGAACTTTAGGGTACGTATCGCCTGTTCAGTTTGAGTCCATGTATTACAAAAGGGGAAGCTAAATGATTGATGTTGTCCACTTTCTTGACAGAGGTCCATACATACAACCAAATCCGTTGTTTTGGCTCATAAAAGTAAATTTCAGGAAACTGAATTGTAGTGAGTACAGTGTATAGCAAGCTATTGTTGCTATACCGCCATAAGGTTGTATGAAATACAGTCTGCATCAAGCGAGATTGACTATGTAATTGTGCGCGCTGGAGCTACATTGTATGTAGTGCAATCAAATCAGTGGGGACGGCACTAAACCACCAAATAAAAAAAGTGCCGAAAAGTCCCTTGGACTTTCTCGACACTCTGAAAAGACCTTCGCTATTAGCGAAAGTCTCTTCTCTACCCACCCCATCCACATTTCTCCACTATTACTCACAGCTAGGAAGCAAGTCCGCGCTTCGGCAGCAGCCGAACATACTCATCGGACAGCTTCATCAGCTGTGTAATGTATTCGTAATCACTACGGTACTGCTCGATATCGGCGACTGGCTCCATCGTATCTAGAGATACAGCCGTCCCATCATCGAAGCCTTTCCCAGGAACGAATAAGATATCGTTGTTGAAGAAAGAGCCTGTCGGCAAATAATAACGCATGCCGAACACGTTCTGTTTCACATTAAGAAGGTCCTGCCCGAAAGCAACGACGCCCTCATCCTCCGGCTTTATCCCAAGCAGATTAGCCATTGTCGGCATCATATCAAGCTGGCCACCAGGCTGCTTAACCGTACTGCCTTCCGACTGACCTGGAGCATGAACGACAAAAGGAATATTGAAGCGGCTAAGGCGGGCATCATACTTAATGCCAAGCTCGGAGCTAATCATAGCGGCATCAGCCTTATCCGGCTGCAGCCCGAAATGATCGCCGTAGACAACAAGCATCGTGTCCTCCCACATACCGCTGTCCTTCAACTGATCTATGAGCGTTCCGAGTGCATAATCGGCATAATGGACAGCCATCAAATAATCACCCAAATGGGTTCCATCAAGCGATTCTGGCAGCACAAGTGTATTGCGATCAGCAGGCACCTTGAATGGGAAATGGCTGGACACCGCTACGAACTGGGCATAGAATGGTGTACCTTCCGCATTTAATTGCTTAAGATTATCCATCCCGACCTTGTACAGCTCTTCATCGGAAGGTCCAAAATCATTGAAGTAATCATTCTCGAAGCTTGGCTTATCGTAATAGTGATCGAAATTAAGTGCTGGATACAGCTTATTCCGATCCCAGAACGATACATCATTCACATGATAAGTGCTCGCTTCATAACCCCGGCTCTGCAGTAAGCGCGGTAAGCCTGGAAGCTCGCGATCACCGAAGCCTGTCGACATTGCGATGTCTCCAACCGGATAGATCGATGTGTTGGACATGAATTCGGCATCCGATGTATTGCCTTGTCCAATCTGCTGATACACATGCGGGAAATAATAGCTCTCGTCAGTAAGCTTGTTCAACACAGGAGTCAGCTCGACCCCTCCAACGGACAGGTTAACCGGGAAGTTCTGGAACGCCTCCAGCTGGACGACGATTACATTCTTCCCTTCAGCTGCCCCGAAGCCTACAGGCATAGTATCTCCTGACGCCGCATCCCGATAAGGATATGAAGCCTGAAGCTCTCTTACAGCAGCTGTCGTTTCTTCCAAGCTTCCGGTCTGCGCAGCAAGCGTGCTGTTCCCTGCCTTCCACACAGCAGCTGCTTGATATCCAAGGAAACCAAGACTTTCAACTTGGGCATGTTCATTCTCTATAGCCGCTGCCTTATACAACGAGCCGCCAGAGAGCGCCAGACAAATAATAGCCAAGCCAAGCACAATGCTCACACGCCCAATACGGCTGCGGCCTGGAATACGAACCCCTCTTACTCTATTAATAATAAATAGAAGGGCAATCGCGGCAACATCAATAAAATACACGAAATAAATGCCTTTTACCAGGGATTGAATACTGCTGCCAATTTGAGAGACTTGATCAAGCGCTTTAAGCGCGGTATAGGTCGGAACCGAGCCATAATAGCTGTAATAGACTGTCGCTGCAAAAAGCAGCAGAGATACGAGCAGATTCACCATCCAATAGCCTGCCCCTCTCCATCTTGAAGGGATAATCAATTCGAATAGCAGCAGAATACTGAGTAAAATCGCAGCATCTGTTAACAGACCTGTGATAGACACTTGGCTGAATAGAAAGAGACGAAATACGATAGATTTGATGAACAGCAACACAAATACAGGAATAATAAGCGATCGCCTATATCCATTATCATAGAAATTCATAGCTTCACTCCCCCGTGAACTTACCTGAACAAAGAAAGAAGCCATCAACGAGTGACGGCTCCTTTACTTTCTCTTAATCTACTATTACTAATACTAACTCATTTGATTAGCTTTATAAAGCCAGATAGACAATTTTCACCATACCAATTGCTTCCCTGGTATTCCTTTGTCATTATACTGTCACTTCTGCCAAGCGCGCTTTTTTCTCCTTCAAGCCTTGCCGTGCGAAATACAGGAAGGTGAGTGCCAGGAAGACAACAGCATAGATGGCAAGATAGAGCATTTGCTCCCGCATAAGCGCAAAATCTCCGCTTGCGATAATCGCTTTTAAGCCTACAATACTATGTGTCATTGGAAGCCAAGGATTAATCGCCTGCATCCAGCTCGGCAGCAGCTCCAGCGGGAACGTCCCCGCACTGGAAGTCAGCTGGAATATCATAAGCACGATCGCCGCGAAGCGTCCCGGATTATCAAGCCAAGTGACAAGCGCTTGAACGATCATCGTGAATGCCAAGCTAGCCATTAGTGTGAATACGAAGAAAAGTGGAACACTTTGCACTTCAATCTTAAGCACGTACAGCAGCACAACATCTGCAAGGATAGACTGCACAATACTTACTGTCACGAACGTTAGCGTACGGCTTGCGAATCTTCCCATCGCCGAAGCGCCAGGTACATTCGATTCACGTAGCGAGAATACCGTCGTGAATACGAGTGCCCCCATGAACAAAGCTAGCGATAAGAAATAAGGTGCAATGCCCAGACCATAGTGAGAAAGCTTATAATCCGTCTTCTCAACCAGCTTAACGGGCTCAGCGAACATGTTAACCGTATCATCGCCCGATTTCACCTCGGAGGTTTCGGTGGCCGCATCATTCAGCTTATCAGCAAGCTCACCGCTGCCATCAACTAGCTTCTCCGAGCCATCCTTCAATTCGCCAGCACCATCATCCAGCTTCTTGGAGCCGTCGGCTAATCCATCAACTCCGCTGCCAAGCTTAACAAGCCCCTCTGCCAGCTGCGCAGCACCTTGATTAAGCGCTGTTGCTCCCTCAGCAAGCTTGCTTCCGCCTGCCGATGCTTCATCGAGCTTCTCTCCGAACGTATTCATCCCAGTAACAAGCTGCGCTCCGCCTTGCTTCAGCTGCGCAGCACCATCAACCAGCTGCTGCTGGCCCTCATCCAGCTCCTTGCTGCCAGCCAGCAGCTGCTGCTGACCTTGGTGAAGCTGTTCACTGCCTGCCGCAACCTTCTGGCTTGCGGCAAGCAATTGCTTAAGCTGCTCATTCTCTTGAAGCTCAGGCGTCGCCTCAATCAGCTGCTCCAGCCCTTTGGCTACCTGATCCGCACCATCTGCAACCTGAGCGCTGGCTGCCTCGGAGGTTGTCAGACCATCCTTCAGCTTGCTGCTGCCGGCTTGTGATGATTTCAAACCTTCCTCCAGCGAAGAAGCGCCTGCTTGCGTCTGTACAGCTCCCTCTTGCAGCTGCTTCTCTGCTGCTGCCAGCTGATCCAGACCGCTTGCCAGATCCGTTGTTCCTTCGGTGAGTGCGCTTGTGCCCTCTTGCAGACTGCCAGCACCGTTGTAGAGCAGCTTAAGCCCACTCTGAAGCTCAGTCGTGCCGCTTGCCAGCTTATTCAAGTTAGTCTTCAAGGTAGTCAGACCATCTGTCAGCTTGCCTGCTCCATCCTTCAGCTCGTTCGCGCCATCGCCCGCTTCTCCCAATCCTTCGGATATGGTATCAACCTGCTCGAACATGCTGCGTGTATAAGCTTCCGTAATCTGCGAGGAGAGCTTCGACTTCAGCTCCTTCATCGCGCTGTTGCCGATCTGTCCTGCTACGAAGTTATAATGGCTGTTCGGCTCGAATATAATTTCGGCTTGCACCGGATGCTCCTGTGTTAGCGTCGTTGCATTCTCAGAAAAGTCAGATGGAATCGTGATTGTCATATAATAGCGATTATGCGACATACCATCCTCGGCTTCATCTTGATCGACGAATATCCATTTGAAATCATCGTTAGTCTTCAGCTCATCGACAAAGTCTTTGCCGACATCCATGCTCTCACCCTCATAGTCTGCTCCTTGGTCTAGATTAACAACCGCAACAGGAAGCTTGCTCGTATTGCCGTAAGGGTCCCATGACCCCTCCACAAGGAAGCCGCTGTAGAGCATAGGCAGCGCAGCTACACCTAAGAAGGTGAGCAGTAGCATCGGCTTGCTTACGAGTATTTTCATATCCTTCAAAAAAACGCGAAATGCATTCAATCGTCACACACCCTCCATCTATTCAGTTATGAATAATTGACCATTTCAGTATTTCGGTCATTTATTGACTAAAAAAAATTCCTCCAAACCAGCAGAGGAAGCTAGAACAACCTATTCAACCTTTGTCTTGCAATATACCGTCCACTACGAACAAGGTCAAATGCTCTTTAATCTGCTCTTTGGTTAAGGGTTTCTCATGCGTATTATCCCAGTCCGTCGTAATAGCCAAATATAGACGTAGAATCATATAGGCAGCAATGTCGGTATCGCAACGCTTCATTTCACCTTTCTCGATTGCATCATCCATCTGCTGCTTCAGGAAGGCAATTGAGAACTTCTCCATCAGACGAATGCCTTGAAGTGCTTGATGTGTTCCAATATCTCTAACCTCTTGCGTGAGCTTGACGAATAAATCATGATCAGAACGGAATTCTAACATAGAGTCGAGCAAACGTAATAAATTTTGCATCAACGAATCATTCGGTCTAATCGCTTCTTTCATAACAATAGTCAGCTCGTCAAACGCTTGAGCCAATATTTCATCGAACAGCTCTTCCTTCGTACTGAAGAACGTATAGATCGTCCCCTTGCCTACATTGGCAATCTTCGATACCAGATCCATCGTTGTTGCTTTATAGCCGAACTGGACGAAGGATTGTGCTGCCGCTCTCAGGATCAATGCCTTCCGATCAATAGACATGTATGTGATGACCCCCTTTCCTATTACATACCGCATTAATGACTAAAAATCATTTTCGGTCAACCAGTCAATCAATACTGTATCATAAATGCTCCTCGTCTTGCAATACATTCTAGCCAAAAGAAAAATACCGTTCCTATTCGAACGGTACATGGTTCATCCATTATCATCCTAAAGTTTCAAGCAAATTATTCCGATTCAAGCTTTTCTGTACGGTTCTCGGTACTCATAAGTCGTCAGACCGACATTTTTCTTAAAGATGCTATAGAAATATTTCGTATTCAGATACCCAACCTTTTCTGCAATGACTTTGGCTGTGTCCTCAGTATCCTCTAACAGCTTCTTAGCAACCTCTAGGCGGTAGTTAAACAGAAATTCGGTAGGCGAGCTATTGTGAACTTCTTTAAACAGCCTCCTCATATAGCTTGCCGAATATTGAATATGCTCCGCCACCATGTCGATCGTCAGCTCGCTATTGCCATAATTCGCTTTAATGAAGTTAATGGCCGCCGCCAGAAGCTCTTCCTTCTTCTGCTGATCATGATGCTCCTTCGCTACCATCTGCTTAATAAGCCCACTTGAGATGAGCTCTTTCTTCTGATCTAACGTATCTAGATTCAGCAGATCATTGTTGAAGCTTCTAACATTATAATCCCCCAGCATGACAGTGCTATGCAGTGACTTAGCCAGCCTGCTCAAGGATGCGCCTAGCTGCAGCAAATATAAATGAGTATCCTGTAAGCTGCCCCATTTAATAGCCTCTATGAACTGCTCTAAGTACAAGCTTGCGTTCTCCGAATGATTCTGTCTAATGGCTAAGAGGAGCAAGGACTCTAATTCATAAGGATAGTCATACATTCTCTTATCTTGACTCTCTATATCCACATAGGAAATGACCGATTGCTGCCCCATAACCGCTCGATAATCGCTGGCCGTCAGCGCATGATGATAGCTTAAGCCAGGCACCAAGCATTCTACCGTACCGATACCTGCCGTTGCTTTTATGTTCAAATACCTATCGATAGTGACAATGGTCTCTGCTACTCTGTCATGCAACAACTGCAGCTGACTATCGGTAATCAGCTCGCCGTTAATCATTAAGGTCACATGGTCGAGACCATTCTCCAGTCCTTCGCATGCAAAATCCCTTCTCAGCAGCTCCAGAGCAATGTTCGTTATCGCATACTTGAATGAATAGATGTCTTCGGACTTGTATTCCCTCTCGAAACGCTTGAAATGATCGAATCGTATGATGACGGCCACGAACTGCTCATTCACGAATGGAACCTCATACAAGGCGAAAATATCTTCCACTTTATCTAATGAGGACAGCTCATTATGAAGCAGCTTGAATAGCATATGCTTTTTGGCCGTATCCTGCACTGCCTTAGCAGTCGTATGGGCCGCATAGCTGCCATTGCTGTCGCCCTGCAGTCGTTTGAATTGATGAAAAAACATCGCGACCGTCCTCCTCCTAAGCAGCACTAACCCAAGGTGCTGAGCATGTCCGGTGTAATTTCATATTTCAACGGCTTTCCAGTCACATATGCAAGGCATTCCTCTAACATATATTCGCCCATCCGCGCCACTTCGTTACTGACACTTCCCGAAATTCGCGGTGTTAAACATACATTATCCATGGAGAACAAAGGATGTCCCATAGGCAGCGGTTCAGGATCGGTCACATCCAGAATAGCCGTAATCGTGTTATTCTCTTGCAGCAGCTTAATGAGATCATTCGTGTTAATCTGTTCGCCCGCTGCCGTATTAATAATCGTTGTATAATCACTCATCTGGCAGAGAAGATCATCATGAATAATCCCTCTAGTGTGGTCATTATTCGCGAGATGATTGGAGATCACATGACAGGTGCTAAAAATCATATCCAAAGACGTCTTCGTAACGCCTAGACGTGCGGCTTCATCGAACGATAAATACGGATCAAATACGAGAACATCTAGACTGAAGGGCTTTAATAATTCAATAACCTTCTTCCCAATTCGTCCAGCACCTAATAGGCCAACCCGACTATGGAAATTACCTTCGAAATTCTCAGCATAGCTTCTCGCGTGTTCATGTCCCTGCTTCTTAAAGATCCTATTGGCTGGCATAATTCCTTTATTAGCGAGCAATATATGAGCAAAAGTAAACTCTGCCACCGGGACTGCATTTGCCGCCTGAGAGCTGAACACCCGAATACCACAGTTGAAGAAAGGTTCGGCGAAAAACTTAACCGTCCCCGCAGCGTAGAAAACAGCCTTCAAATTTGGAAAATACCGTCTGATCTCCTGTTCGGATAAATATCCAATTCCCCAGGTAGAGAAGATTACCTCCGTCTGGCTAAGCTGTTCAGCATGCTCCTCCAGATGACCTCTATCCACGATGAAGGGACTGATCGCAATAATTTCTGATAATCTCTCTATCGTATATTCACTAAATATTTCATAAAATTTGTTCGTGTCGAATGCAGGGCTCGATTTGTCTGATAGAAATATTCCTTTCATTCTGGCCCTCCAATCTTAATGGTATTGCTTCCGTTGCTTGATCCGGATACATAGACATCGGAACCGTATTCGTATACTCATCAGGATAATTACACTCTACCAGATATGGATCCCATTCTCACGTAATCGCAATATAGCCTCGATGAAAAAGTAGTCTCCATATATAATTGGAACACCATCATCTCCGTTTGTTTTCCCATGATATGCTGCTGTTCCATTCGCCACGATGGAATCCTCGTCCACATTCCAATTGCAGAACCTTCTGTCTGTTGCCTTAAGAATGTTGATCGCTGCATTCACATATAGAGACTTCACCGAGTCATCCACCGCTTCCGCAATTTCCAGCAAGCCGCATGCAGCCGTAGTACCGGCAGTCGTATCCCACAGTATAGGTTCAGCAGGTGAACGGAAATCGACCACAGGAACAAAATCCGTTGTCGATACATTGGAGATGAAATAGTGTGCGACTTTTTTGGCCGTATTCAAGTAACTGTCGTCTTTCGCATGTCGGTAGCTAAGAGCAAAGCCATACAATGCCCAAGCCTGACCTCTTGACCACGACGAGCCCGATCCATAGCCTTGGCCTCCTGCTGCTTCTACGAAATCTCCATTCTCAGGATCGAGAATAACGATATGATTGCAGGAGCCATCCGGTCGCACCGTATGCTTCGAGGTTGTATCGGCATGATCCTTAGCGATATAGCTGAACCTCGGATCGTTCGTTTCAAGACTAGCCCAGTACAGCAGCGGAATGTTCATCATACAGTCCACAATCATCCAGCCTGTACAATCATCATTCCAAGCACGAATGAACTTCCCGCGAGGATTATACCTTCCAGCCAGCAGGTTAGCTGCATGCAAGCCTCTAGTCTTTGCCTTCTCATTACCTGTAATCCGATAGTTGGCAACGGAAGTATGAAGCCACATAAATCCGACATCATGATGCAAGCCCTCATAGCCTTCAAGTGCCTTATCCAGCTTAAGCTCCACTCCCTCAGCCGCGACCAGATACTTTTCATCTTGCGTCGCAGCATACATCTGCCACAGCATGCCCGGCCAGAAGCCATTCGTCCACCAGTAAATATCCGTCTCAGCCTTATCCTCCTGATACTTCCCATTGACAGGTATATAAGGAATCCGATCTCCGACTCGATCACATTGTGCAGACATCTTCTCTTGTACTTTGACCCATACTTCATCCAACCACGCCTGATTCTCTGTGATCAATTGATATGCCAATTCATATCCCCCGCATTCTATGGTTATCGATCTCTATGTCCAATATAAGTGCTCCCATAAGCATCAACAAGCACCAAAAATCAGGTATGAAGGCAATAATCAGATATTGAACCTAAGGGGATTTAATTGACGAGAACTTAACCAATCACTTCGGCACGACAAAGGAAACGGTCGTACCTTGATCCGGATAACTATGAATTTGCAATCCATTCCCATACATTTGTTTCAACCGTCGATCGACATTGATCAGACCGACTCCCTGCCTGCTGTCCGAACGTCTGTCAAGTACTTGTTGCCGCATTGTTTCATCCATCCCTACGCCGTTATCGGCAATGACCACTTCTGCGCGGTCTTCATATTCAGTGATTTGAATAAGGATCTTTCCTCCCGACGAACGCCTCGATATACCGTGCCGTACTGCGTTTTCCACGAGCGGCTGAATCGAGAGAGGGGGAAGCTGTAGCTTCATGCTCACCCCGACTTCCCACACAATATCCAGATTGCCACCGAAACGTTCTTTCTCGATATTCAAATATGAACGGACGAGAGCAAGCTCCTGATCAAGCGAAACAACCCGTTCGGAATTTTGGAATTTGAAGCTTGCTCGCAAATAATTGCCGAATTCATCGAGCAAAAGGCGCATTCTGTTCAGATTGATGTCGCTTAGCGCCGCTATCGCATTGAGCGCATTGAACAAAAAGTGCGGCTGTATTTGCGCCTGTAGCCATGCCGCTTCCATACGCAACCGTTCACGCACGGAACGCTGCACATCAGTTAATGCCCTCACCCGAGCCATCAACTCCATTGCATCCGCAGGTTTTACAACGTAATCGTTGGCGCCCGCCAAAAATCCTGCGGCAATATCTTCAGTTTTGTTGCGCGCGGTCAGAAGCAGAATGGGCAGCTCCGAGCTCGAATAGCGCTCACGGATCGCGCGCGTTAACTCATACCCCGACATATGAGGCATCATGACGTCGGCAATAACCAGATCCCACTCTCTTTTTTTCAGTTGGGACAATGCTTCTTAGCCGCTCGTAACCGCAACGATATTGAAATATTTCGCAGTTAAAATGTCCTCCAATATTTTCAAGTTAAGCGGATCGTCGTCCACAGCCAATACAACCGGTCTATCCGTAGAGCCGGAACTTGGCGTATCCGCATCTGCACCGTATTGAACGTCCGAGCTGGCAACGCCTGTTTCCATATAAGCGGGCAACAGAGCTGATGCAACTTCCAATTCCGGTTGAACGGACGACGAATCGGACAGCGCCAAAGCAAACGTGAATACCGCGCCATCACTGGGGGCAGTGCTGACCTCCAACGCTTCTCCGTGCAGCTCCACCAACTGCTTGCAAATACTAAGGCCCAGTCCGATGCCGCCGCTGGGAGCCGCCGTCATTCCGGAGTCGCCTTGCTCGTAGGGTTTAAAGATTCTTTGCAACGTCTCCGCGTCCATGCCGCCGCCCAGTATCCGCAACGCTTATGTACGCCTTCCCGTCCTTCGCGACCGCCCGGATGACGACAGTTCCTTCGTTGGTAAATTTGATCGCGTTGTGAACCAGATTAAACAAAATTTGAACGAGACGGTTTTCGTCGGCCATCACACGCGGGAACGTGTCTGGAATCGCATTGACGAGCCGAATCGGCTTGCCATCGGTCATGAAGCGAAGCATGTCGAATACGCCGGAGGCGACCGCTTGTAACTGAACGCTTGTCGCGTGCAGACGGACAATGCCTTCCTTGAGACGCGTCAAATCAAGCAAGTCGTTTAACAAAAACGACATGCGTCGACCGACAGTAATCATTAACTCCAAATTTTTGGCGTTCTTATCGCTCAACGAATGTTTTTCGCTGTCGAGGACGGTTTGTGCGATATTCATCATCCCGTGCAGCGGATTTCGCAATTCATGGGATGTGTTCGCCAGAAAATCATCCTTCAGCATGTCGGCTCTCTGCAACTCTTCAGTCAGCTTTTCCTTTTGGGCAAACGTACGGATATAGCGCTTAAACCAATAACATACAAAAGCGAAAAAGTTAGCGATTATATCGATGGGGTAGAAACCCATATCGACCAAACCCATCTCTTTTGGGATGGCCCAAATGAAGTTGTTCATAAGCGCTGCATTGCCAAGCAATAGAAATATGGCATCCGTGTCTCCTTTCATCGCGGTGCGAAAAGAAATCACTGGAACGACCACATAAGGGACTAAAATGAAAATCGTATGCACATTGTCCAAGAGCCACAGATATTTCGCGGGCGCAAGCAATATGTATAGTGCAAATATCGCACTAAGGAATGTGTACCAGCGAAACACTCTAACAGTCGAATATTCGGGCAGTAAACGTTTGTAAAATTCAAGGAGAAATACGGAAATACCCAGATAGGAGAAGTAGAAAATTTTGACCGCCCATTCGTAGTTGATCGGCGTCCACACCAACAGCATCATATCGTCGGAAACCAAAACCGTTATCACCCACATAACCATCAGTATGGCGAAGGTGATTATTCCCGGTTGGCGAGCTCGGATTAAATATAAAATGAAAGCATATAACGCGTGGCTCATAAGAATCACGCATAACATCAACTACAAGCCGATCGAGAACCACGTTTCATGATTTACGGCGCGCTCGGTTCCGAATGCGACCGGTTCAAAAATGCCGCCAAAATGGCTATCATCAAAGTTCGCGACATGAATGACAATATCAATTTCATCTCCGTCCACCGTAAATGAAGCGGAATACGGTACGATTCGAGCCGTGTATCGATCGGCGCTCTGTTCCGGTTGTCCCGATTTTGCCAACAGCCGGCCGTTCACGTACAGATCGGAAGCCGACATTATAATCGGCATGCGGATGCTATACGTTTGCTCTTTGCGCGGATCAACCATGACGCGCAGCCGATACGTCCCGTAGCCATACGGCGAATTTGTGTGCGAAGATAGTGAAGCGCTCCAATTTCCGGGCACTTGAATAAACTCCTGCTCCCTAGCGGAAGAACGCATATCGTCCGCACTTGACATGAGGAAAGTATGGGGATAAAATTCCCACTCTCCATCCAATTTAAGGGTACGCGTCGTTGTCAAGTCCCACCCCCGCAAATCGACTTCACCGTGTACGGCGTGGGCAGAATCCGGCGGCTTGAACATTATGATCCAAATGATTCGAATCGTGACCAAGATAAGAAGGAACAAGCTTGTGACGAGAAATATTTTTCTTTTAGTCATCATACGTTCATAATTCGACAAAAGTGGCGTGAGTTCCTTCTACCGCACCCAACCGTCCAAGACTCGCTATTGGCAGCTTGGCTTTAGCCTTTCCAAGCAGGATTTCCACCTGCTAAACTTCACAATCTGGGATTGGTCGCACCGAGAGTTGAGTTATAAATTCTGTAATGTAAAGAAAGCCCGCCAACATACATTGGCGGGCTTTCTTTTTTTGAGCTTACTTATCAATGGCGTTTAGTTACGGTACCCAAATTTCCATACCGTTTAATTTTTCGTATTGATGGGCATTGGTTGCTTCCATGATATCATAGTATGCCCAGTAGCCACTTGAAAGGTCTTTGAAAACTTTGATGCTGGTAGACGCATCGATGACTTTCTTGTCAGCCTGACGATTGAGCATTCTGTTTACAATCGTAGCAGACTCAGCGCGTGTGATGGTTTTATTCGGTTCAAAGTTGCCGTTCGGATAGCCATTTACCCATCCATATTCCGCTGAAGTTGCTATGCTGGAATACGCCCAATGGGTGTTGGATACATCTGTAAAGCTCTTATTGCCTGCAGCATTATTCGAAAATCTTACTGCTATGCTTGTAAACTCTGCACGAGTGATGGCCTTATTAGGTGCGAAGGTGCCATCTTCATAACCGTTAATAATACCGAGGTTTGCTAAGGTCTTCACCGCTTTTGCATACCAAGCATTTTCAGGTACATCACCAAAGTGCATTCCTGAAGTATTTACATCTTGATTATTTAGAAGATTATAGAACATCTGAGCTACTTCAGCACGGGTTATTGAGGCATCCGACCTAAAGGTTCCATCCTCATACCCATTTAAATATGCTAAATGTTCAATAGTATTGAGCAACTTAAATACTCCCGTATCTTCTCCGCCTGCGTCATCGGTGGAATCGATGAGGCCTCCGCCATTACCATTGTCAGATGGCAGTGAAGGTCCTGTGCCCGGCAAGTTATCCACAAATATCATTTGGTTGGAGTAAACCAAAGCATAAGTCGAAAACTTGGTCGAGGAGAACGTTACGGTTGTTCCATTGACAGAGCTTGGTATGAATTCCGCAATGCCATTATGAACTCTCGCAATTGCGAAATATTTATAACCCAACAGGTTTGTCGGAATGTTCAGTGTAATACTAATTGGCTGCGGTACTACATGAACAAGCTGTGGAGTGCCGGCAGTACTCACTGCACCACTGTTGTTTAGTACATCTACTTTTTTGGTAATGTTAATATCATACACAAAGCCAATGTTAGCCGTACTTGGGTCAATGAGGGTTGATATCAAGCCTTTGTCGTCATATACACTTTGGGTTGCGCTAGTAGACACATCCGTTGCATTCAGATTAAGAGTGACATTCAAGGATTGGCCATTCAATGCCTGAGCCTGAGCAATTTCATCAGACGTAAGCAGCATACCCTTTTGAGCATCCAATTGATTTCTTGTAACAGCGGGATTTGCAACACTGCCGCTTACGATACTGTTAATATTTAATGAAGGCAGCAAATTCAATATCGCATTCGATACATCCTCTACCGTTTTCCTGCTTATTTGCAATTGTTCTTCCGGTGTGAGATCCGTAAATTTTTTATGTGCTTCTTTTAAATCATCTAAAGTATTCGTATTGATAGCAGTCACCATTTCATTGACTACCTGTGTTACAGCGGTAGAAGGATGAATAATAATGTTTCCCTTGTCGCTTGTAACGCTCATTCCCGCAGGTGCTTCGGCATTTGGCGTAAATGGTCCAAATGTGACGTTGCCTGCGTTATCTACGGTAGCAGTAGCCGTAAATGTTGCGTTAAGTGCTGCGTTGTCAGGGTTCGTAATCGTAATACTTGCCGGATACAGCCCTACCGGTACATCGTTAACAGTATATTTGCCGGTATATTGATTGACACTGCCTGTAACGCCAGCCACAGTGATTGTTGCTTGTGTAGGATAGGTTCCATTCTCATACATCATCACGCCGGTTATATTAACCAACGGAACACCATACCCGTAAGTAACATCTTTTGTGGCAGTGATGATGTTAATGACACCGGAATTATACTCAACAATAACTCCTGGATCTTTAAATTCGCCAGAACCGTGTACATTAAGTACGGGTAAGTAACCTATTTTAGTATTATTTGTATCTAGCACAAGTGTAATATGGTCGTAGGATCCATTAGGTACAATCTCATTCGAGGTTTCAAGACCTGTTTGCCAACCCGTTGATACATACCTTGTCGTTTCACCAATAGAAGTATCCCAATTAGGTGCGTAAGTTTTAGAGGCGCCAATAAAGCTTATAAAGTTCCAGTTCCCCGTCCAGGCACTCTTAAATTCTTTAAACATACTGGCAATCGTAAGCATTTCTTCAGGTTCAGCTGGTGCTGGCTCTACAAGATGTCCGTTATTGCTCGTTGCAATAGTTACAGCATCTTTAAAAGTCATGGTATCCAGCCTTTGCACATATGCAAAATGACGTCCATTGTAGGTACGCACAGATGTTTTTCCATCGGACAATGGCGCCCCCGGCGTTACATTGACTGTGACACTTTGGGTTTGCCCTGCAGCTTGTGTAAATGTCATATTTCGAATGACAGCCTGAATTTCTTCATAAGTATTAGTACTTGAAAAATTGAACACTCTATTTGTAGGTATAGATTGGTCAGTAACAATGCCGCTAATTGTTATGCCATTAGTCAACTCGGTAATACCGCTTGGAAGCGTTCCAACAGCAATTGAGCCATTATTTACAGCCACTGTAAAGTACCCGCCGTCTGTGTCAACGACACCCGTGCTCCCAAACGCAGCATCTGGCAGCTGATAGTTTGTTGTGGACGATCTTACAGGAGTACCGAGATCAAGTACTACAGGAGCGACAATAATTGTCTTCGTCGTGCTAATTTGAATACTGGTGTCGTCATTCGGCATTCCGCCGTATTCGACGACGTAGCCTTGAACAGCAGCGTTGCCAGGGTTAAAATCGTTCCACGTGCCATCAGTATTAAAAATATGTGCGACATACTCACCTCCACCAGAGTCGTTAGGCTCACTTCCGAAGGCACTTACAGCCCAGTTTGCATACGCGCCTACTGAATTTCCCGGTAGGTAACCGCTCCAGAACGGCAAGCCGCTCCCGCTGTTTTCCAAGCCTTCAGGGCCTGTCACCCAACGCCAGTCTCCAGCGCCCGGAGTGGTGATAGGTTCTTGATTTGGTCGTCCAATATCTCGCGCGCCCAGCCAACCAGCTCCGCTCGTTTTTTTCCATATGAAATCATTTTCGCCTTGACTTGTTATGGTTGCGAGGTAACCTTCCCGCCCAAAGTAGGATTGGCTGCTAGACGCCGCTACTGCAGTGTTCCAAGCAATGGCTTCTTGGGGAACATATTCATAGAAATGACCGTTCCCGCTGTAAGACAGCGCGGGACCCATTGAGAACGCGATGGTTCTGTCGCTTTTATCAGTAGATGTGGTTGAATACATCACGGTTCTTAATAAGTTTTGATAATATGCTGCTGAAGCATTGCCTTTAAGTATTATAACCCCATTAGCAGCATTGCTATTATCTACCGTAATGCCGCTGCTCAGAGCCACAGTTTCATCGACGGACAAGGAATCTCCGCTTTTAAAATTGTCAATGACAACCGTAGCGCCCGGCAATATGCCGCCATTATCGGTATATTCGATAGTTAAATTCCCATCAACCTGTACAGGAGTACTGCCTTGGGATGCGGTAGTTCCTGCGGATGCGAATATTCCAGTCGGTATTGGATCGGCACTTATCAGTTCTTTAAGTTTAGTGCCATCCGCCACATACACATTGTCGTTGCTGTCTACGGCTATACCTCCTGGAGAGTCAAAGCTTCCCGAACCGGTGATGTCCGTCCAACTAGTACTTCCGTTCGGCAGTTTTTTTACTTTCTTATCGCCAATATCCGTCACATACACATTGCCGATGCTGTCTACGGCTACGGTTTGTAAATTGTTAAAGCTTTCCGAACTGGTGATGTCCGTCCAACTAGTACTTCCATTCAATAGTTTTTTTACTTTGCGATTTGCAGCATCCACCACATACACATTGCCGCTACTATCTACGGCCGCGCCACCGGGACGGTTAAAGCCTCCCGAATGGGTAATGTCCGTCCAAATACCGTTCGACCATTTTTTAATTGTGTTAGCTACATTATCCGCCACATACACATTGCCGCTGCTGTCTACGGCTATGCCAAAGGGAGCACTAAAGCTTTCCGAACCGGTGATGTCCGTCCAACTAGTACTTCCGTTCGATAGTTTTTTTACTTTACTATTGTTATTATCCGCCACATACACATTGCCGCTGCTGTCCACGGCAACTCCATTGGGACTTACAAAGCTTTCCGAATAGGTGACGTCCGTCACACTGCCGTTCGACAGTTTATTAATTGTGTTATTGCCAATATCCGTCACATACACATTGCTGCTGTTGTCTACTGCTACGCCATAGAGAGAGTTAAAGCTTCCCGAACCGGTGATGTCCGTCCACGTTCCAGTTGCCGCATAGGCTGAACTCCCGCTTGCAGCCATCTGGAGCACAGGGAGGAGCATCAACAAGAAACACATCAGCGCATTAGGTATTCTTTTTTTCATTTTCTTCTCTTTCAATTTGTACTCATCCTCTCTTTGATTGTTCAACATGTCATCGAACCATATAAATTTTGATAATATGCTACTGAAGCATTGCTTTTATCCGTAATGCCGTCATTTCCGCTGTAGTTGATATTTAAATCCCAATCAACCGTTACAGGGGTACTGCCTTGGGATGCAGTCGTTCCTGCGGATGCTGTCCGTAGTTTTTTCAGCTTGGTAGCTTCATTTCTTTTCCTCTTAAGTGATTAAGAATCCTTGGCAGCAAAGTTCTTTGATGTCCGTTGCCATACTTGACCGAATAACGTCGAAACTGTGTTACGGATGTTGTATTTCCCAGTCGCCTTAAACCGGAACACGTCCCGAAATCCTACTTTCTCCCATTAAAAAAATGATCTCCAACCACCGTAAAACAACCGCCCGTTCTTAATCTATTCCGCTCTCAACTCCTGTCCGAAAGGGAGTCAAAGCACCTCTCCCATAATTCGATAAAACCCACTTCTTTTCGACAGATAGGATCATAACATAAGGATCTATGCAAAATCTTTACAAGCTTCGATTGCTTTCACACGCAGTTCATTCGTTTCGTCTGACTGAAAGCGGATGTGAAGTATATCGTCCATCGAAATCCAATCCACTCCTTCTGTATGGATTATTTTCACACTTCGGGTTTGCTGATCTGTCATAGTCGCCAGTCCTCTCAGTTCATGATTGTTCATCCCGTCAAAAAAACGAATATGAATAAAACGCTGATTCAATAGCGATTCTTTAATGATGTTTGCAAATTCATGGTCGTTTGTCATGTTCGATTATACACACTCTCTCTCCAATGAAGTTAAGTTAAGAGGGGATTCGACAAAATCCACTTCCTTTCAACAGGTATGATCATAACAAAAGGAACTATACAAAATCTCTAATGCCAACACCGGCGCTAATCATCCATAGCCAAAATGCCGATAGTATCGCTATAACAAGTCGAATCAAGCCGAAAAAACAATGCAAACATTATTATGGAGCGTGGAATATTTGAGGATCATATTGGTGGATGACGAGCTGTTGGTGCTAAATCAAATTCGGCGAATGCTATCGGGATATTCCGGGATTTCAGTGGTCGGCTCGTTTCAGAATGCGCGAGAAGCAATTGCGCGAATGCCGGAACTTCAACCGGACGTCATATTTTTCGACATTCACTTGCCGGAACTATCGGGAATCGATGCGGCGGAGTTGGTACGGAAGACTTGTCAGGGAGTCGATATTGTGTTTGTAACGGCATATGACGAATATGCTATCCGAGCGTTCGATCTGAATGCGGTCGATTATTTGCTTAAGCCGTTGCATCAGGCTCGTTTGGATCAAACGATAAAGCGACTGATGCAAAAAAGTTTGCATAAACAAGAGGATATCACATCAACGGCGCCTTCCCGCGTTCTCTGTTTTCGGTCTCTCCGTTTTCAGCGCAGCGGCGGGTCTACGGATATTCCGAAATGGCGGACGTCAAAAACGCAGGAGCTGTTCACTTATCTACTGCACCATCGCGGCAATATTGTCCCAAAGGAAACACTTCTGGAACTGCTGTGGCCGGAGCTTGACGCGAAACAGGCGACGAGTCAATTGTATACATCGATTTATCACATTAGACAGTGCTTGAAGCAAATGGGTATCGATGCCCCCATCCGCAATCTGACTATTCAGGAAGGCTACGTGCTCGACACAAGCCGTATTCGGATTGACGTGGATGAATGGGAAAATGGTTTGCGGCAGGCGAGCGGAGGAAATTTGATCGATAGTCACTCCGAGCTGCGGCGGTTGCTTGAACTTTATGAAGGGGACTATTTTCAGGAGCACGGTTATTGGTGGGCGGAGAACGAACGCGAAAGACTACGAAAGCTATGGTATCAGCACGCCCGTTCTTTAGCCCGATTCTATGAGAAAGCCGGGATGCGAAAGGAAGCGCTGGCGATGTACGAACGGATTCAGGATGCGGACCCGTATAACGAAGAAGACGGACTTGCGCTGATGAAGCTTTATACGGCAACCGGACGGCACAAAGAAGCGGAGAGGCACTACCATAAGATGGATCAACTGTTTTCAAATGAGCTGCGGATCGGCTTGCCTGCCAGGCTGGTAAACTGGTTCGAACAAGCAAGAATGAAATTGCCCCCTGACGCAATGAGGGTGACGATGAAGGACATCGACAAGGCAGAAACAGGGTGACCATCCATTGTCCGCTGCGCGGTACCTCAAACATAACCGCCAATTGGCTACTCGTTACGATAAATTAGCCAGTACCTTTCCAGCCTTTTTAAAGCTAGCTTCTATTATGGTCTGGCTCAATTAGGTTTGAAAACACGTTCTAGTCCCTTAATCATCTGCTGCTCAGGTTCCGTACGCCGGTTGAGGTTCTCTGGCTTCAACGCTCCCAGCAATCTGCTCGCCGCCGCTTTCTCAAAGTAATACGTCAAGCGGCAGTCTTCCTCTACCAGTGCATACTCGGTGCCCTCGCGACGTCAGCCGTTCCTTGGGATTCCGCGTTTCCATCAAGCCCCGGTGTAACCGCTCAAATCCTACAGCTCGTCCAAACGAGAGCAGGAGCTGATCTGAGGGACCGTTAAGGTCGTCCAGAGGTTATTATCTATATCAAAGGTTCCCCTCATGTCAGCTATCAGAGGTGAAAAACTGGAAGAGAACTGGATGAATTGTATACGAAAACGAATAAAATTAGTTTCCTTCAAAACAGGAGAATAGGGGAATGATCGGGAACTGAGCTTAGGATCGAGTGAGAGATTGAGAAAATGCTTGGGGAAAAAGCTGAGAAAAGTCTTGATAGTATGTGTTTTTTGCTTGAGGAAAGAATCGGGGAAAGTCTTGGCGTTCTATTCGAAATGATCTGGAAGCAGATTAATGCGCAGGAGCAATCCAGCTTAGTGGAAGCTCTTCATACACAGCTGCAAAGCTACAAGCCTGCTGCTCAATAGCGAATATCTGCTCTGTAGAATGATTTCCCGCTGACCAGTGTCCTTGTGACCCGAGGATGCCCTTCATAACGATCCACAATGATTAGATCGGCCGCTTTGCCCGGCTCAATGGACCCAAGCTCCTCTGCAGCGCCTAGCGCTTGTGCAGGATTGAGGGTAGCCATTCGCACAGCCATGGGCAATGCAGCTATTCCATCATCCGCTAGCTTGAATACAGAACGCAGCAGCGAGGAAGAATGATAATCGGAGCAGATGATATTCGCCGCACCGCTCGCGATTGCATCAATTGCACGAAGATTATGATCATGCGAGCCTCCTCTTACGATATTAGGCGCTCCCACGCACACCGACAGCCCTTTCTCCACCGCATAGAGAGCTGTTTCAATGCCTTGATGGTCATTCGATCGATTCCTGCCGCGCCTCGGTTTCGCTTAACCTCCTTGAAGGCTTCCTCCAGGTTTGGTTTAGCCCATATCTTGTCGATGAGGCTGTACCATTTACGTCCAGCTTGCTCCTTCACTCCTTCACGAGAGCGATTATTATTCCCTTGTTCTTCCATGCTCGTTCTCATTCCCTTGCAGTTCCATGGTTTGTAGCCTTTCAGCAATCTCCATTTCTCTGCAGGTACTCGCCCCAGACGGCTTCTCCTTTTGTTCATTCCCCGGTTCTACGCGCTTCTTGGCTCGCCGGCTCCTGTCTGGCACATGGCCTCACTCCATCTCTCTACTTCCACGGTTTCGGGCTTCGCTCGAGTCACCGCATTTGAGTCAGTGCTCTCATTGGCAACTTCGTGCCAATTCACCTGCCTTTGCGGCCTTTCTGGCAGATTTATTCACTATTATCCCTACGTCTGACTTCTCACCGTTCATAGCCTCTCCTTGATCCTCACGATCTTGGGTACAGTTACCGCCTAGTGCGGAAACGATGAAATCTCCTTGGGTCACGTCAACCGACTTTCCTCCGAACCCAGTCCTCTTAACTTCCGGAGCCTCTGGTGGTATTGGACTTTCCCTTCTTTTGCAGGGTTATCCGGCTCCGTTAGCCAACCTGGTTATGCCGCCTGTTCCGGGATTTGCCTTCACATCCTCCGCACCTATCCTCACGGACTACGCACTATGTGTCAGCTATGTACTTCCGCCACCTCGCGGTGTACTGGAGACTTTCACTCCTTAATCGATTGCGCTGCCAAGCGCACAAAAAGCACCGCCCTTTCCTTGAATAGAAGGGGCGATGCTTATCAATTATTGAAAATATAGTCCTACAATTCTGTCTACTATGACTCCGAGTATCCTCGGTATTCATGTAGTTGCCACGCGCGAACGGGGATGCTCCGAAAGGATAGAAGAAAGCATCCTCTTCACGATCGGTGTGTTGGACTGAAAGAGCTGTTCCTTACTATCGAAGAGCTCGACACATTCTCCATGTTCCATGATTCCTAACGTATCCGAGATAGAATAAGCGGCTTTAATGTCATGCGTAATAAACAGATAGGAGAGCCCATATTCCGCTTTCAATTGGTTCAATAAGTGTAGGATATGCGTCTGGTTGACCATATCCAAGCTGCTTACTGCCTCATCCAGAACAATGAGCTTAGGCCTCAACGCAATGGCTCTTGCGATATTAATCCTTTGCAATTGCCCTCCACTGAATCCATCCGGATATTTGACTCTATCATCCGGCTGGAGACCAACCTGCTCCAGCAACTCCTCAATTCTTTTTCTATGCTCTGAAGGAGTATTCCGTTCATAATTTTCCAGTGGTTCTCCGATAATTTGTTCTGCGGTCATGCGGGGATTTACAGATGAATAACAATCCTGAAACACAACTTGAAGATCTCGGCGCATACGTCTGCGTTCATTACGGTCCATCGCATATAAGTCATGTCCTTGGAAAATAATCTGACCCTTATGCGGCCGCTCCAAACCAAGAATCACTTTGCCAAGCGTACTCTTGCCTGCTCCACTCGTTCCTAGCAGCCCCATACAGGTTCCTTCTTCTATAGTAAACGAAACGTTATGCAACACCTGCTTCGGCTTTTCCTTCCAGTTGAATAGATTACGGGACCCATAGCTGTACGTTATGTTCTGTACTTGCAGTAAGCTCATTCTCTCTCCACCTTCATCTGTTCATCCAAGTTCAAAATAGGCCTAGCTTGCAGCAGTTGTTGTGTATACGAATGCTGTGGATGATCAAATAATTCGAACACATCGGCATGCTCAATAATCATTCCATGCTGCATGACCGCTACTTCATCGGCCAACTCAGCAATCACTCCGAGATCATGAGAAATTAATAGAATAGCTGTACCTTGTTCTTTACGGATTTTGTTCAGCAGGCCCAATACCTGCAGCTGATTATGGACATCAAGCGCAGTAGTAGGCTCATCGGCTATAAGTACAGAGGGACGCAAGCATAGTGCCAGGGCAATCATAACACGCTGAAGCATACCTCCGCTTAACTGAAAAGGATATTGACGCATAAGCTGAACCGGGTTAGGCAAGTTCACATCATGGAGAGAGGAGACGGCGAGCTCTATCGCTTGTTTTTTGGACAATTCGCGATGATGTGTACGAATCGTTTCAACAAACTGATTGCCGACAGTATAGACCTGAGTGAAGGCATTCATCGGATTTTGCATAATAAAGGCTATCTCTTTGCCCCTAATTCTCTGCATTTCCTTCGGTTTCATCCCTAGCAGCTGCTTGCCACCTAACGTGATGCTACCTTTCACCGATGTTGTTTTACTATCAAGTAATCCTAATAATGACATGCAGGTCATCGTTTTGCCGCTTCCGCTTTCCCCAACAAGGCCAAGGATACGCCCTGGCGTTAGTTCAAAGCTAATCCCTTTGACAACAGGAACGGCGTCACCATTCTCTGTCTTCACAATTACCTGTAAATGGTCTACCTGTAGACCGCTCTGTTGCTGTTCCATATTCCAATTCATTCCTTCTACTTGCGTCGTTTCACTCCATAACGCTCAGACAAAGCTTCACCTAATAAATTAAATGTGACGACAACGAACATAATCATGATACCTGGATATATCATCAACTCTGGATAGCTGCGGATATAGGATTTGCCGTCATGGATCATAGCTCCCCACTCCGGGGTCGGCGGCTGAACGCCGAGACCGAGAAAAGATAGTGCCGAAATATCCATAATGGCCCAACCCATTTCAAGAGTCCCTACGACCACCATTGGCGGAAGAATATTGGGGACAATATGTTTTTTGATTATTTTCCAAGATGAAGTACCGCTAACTCTAGCCGCAGCAATGAAATTTTGTTGCTTCAAGCTAAGAACCATCCCTCGGAATAAACGTGCGTAATACACCCATTGTACCATCATAAGCGCAATGACGACCTGGGTTAGCCCTGGTCCAAAAATCCCTACTAGTCCTAGAATAAGCACCAGGCTCGGAAAGGCCATTACACCTTCGCAAAATCTCATCAATGCGACATCGATCCAACCGCCCAAATAACCGGACAATGTCCCGATGAGCAAGCCAATTGCAAGTGAAGATACGAATATTAACGAAGCAAAACCTATAGAAATCCGCGCTCCATATAGCAGCCTAGATAGGTTACAGCGGCCCAATTGGTCGGTGCCAAGAGGGTAATCCCATGAAGGAGGCATTAGCTTCATCGCCAGATTGACATGAATAGGATCATGCGGAGCCAAATACGGAGCAAACAGCGCAACAACCGCAAGAATAACGATCATAATTGAGCAGCACACGATTATTTTCTTATTGCTGAACAAGGAAATAATCCTTACACTCATACGTTTCGGCCCCCTTTTACGGAAACACGCGGGTCGATATACATTTGAATCATGTCCGTTATTAAATTACATACAATATAAATGATTGCCGTAAAGAAGACATAACATTGAATAACCGGAATATCCCGATTAAAAATCGCCTCAATAAAATACCGGCCGAACCCCGGCCAAGAGAAGACCGATTCCACAATAATTGCTCCGGTGAGCAATTTACCAATATTCATCCCAAGCCCTGTAATGACAGGGGAAATGGCTACCTTCAGCACATGCTTACCTACAATTCTCCTCTCGGAAATCCCTCTCGTTCTCGCGTACAGAACATAAGGCTCTTCTAGATTCTCCAGAACCCTATCGCGCAAAAGTCGAGTATACATCGCTATGAGCGGTAGAGCCAGAGTAACCGAGGGTAAGATCAGATGGGCTAGACCGCCCATTCCTTCCAATGGCAATAAATCAAGCTTTACAGCGAAGAAGAACATCAATAAATAACCTAACCAGAAGGAAGGAACAGATGCACCAATAAAGGCTAGCACACGGCTAAAATGATCGATCAGACTGTTCTTTCTGATGCCTGATAAGAATCCCAGCGGGATGCTAATGAGTATTGTTATGAGAAGACTACTTGCTGCCAGCTTAAGCGTGGCTGGAATCCGGATGACCACTTCTTCCCATACTGGCTTATTCGACATATAAGATAGGCCAAAATCTAACTGGCCTATCTTCTTGAGGGTATCCATATATTGAACAAGTAACGGCCGATCAAGGCCGAATTCAAGTCTCTTTTGAGCAATCAATTCATCAGTTGGCTGGATATGCGAGACAGCCAGATACGCTTCCACCGGATCAACCGGTGAAAGTTGTATCATTAGAAAGGTAAATAGCGTCGCAAATAAGAATATAGGAATGCTGGCCAACACCCGCTTTACGATAAAAGAGATCATGATTGCTCCTCCAGCTGTCTATTCCGTAATCGCAATGTCAGTAAAGGGATGCTCATCACGATTCGCAGGGAATGTAAAGTTGGCAACATCCTTCTGGTATACGGCCATCTTCTTCAAATAGGAAATCGGCAGAATCGAGCCCTCTTCCTGTAGCTTCGTTAAGATGGACTTATAAAGATTTTCACGCTGTTGCTCTTCTGTTGATTGTAAGACATCGCTGATTTGCTGATCAAGCTCAGCTTTTAAAGAGTCCGAAGCAATCGTATTGGAGAATCCGAAGCCTTCTTGGGAGACAATGTTGACGAACGTATGTGGATCATACGGCGCTCCATAGTTACTGAAGAAGTTCATATCATACTCATTGCCTTTGAACCGTTTGACTTGAACGGCTAATTCCACTCCGACGATGTTAAGCTTCACACCGATCGCGCTCCACTCCGCTTGGAGAGTCTCTGCCATAGCTTTCTGAATAGAGTCTTTAGAATCGTACATCAATTCAAATTCAAGCTTTACGCCATCCTTCTCACGTACGTTCTTCCCAGAAGGCAACAACCAGCCTGCAGTATCCAACATAGCTTGCGCTTTATCCGTATCATAGATAATAGGAGCCGTATCGATCGCAGTATAAGGCAGGTTGCTCGGTAAAATATAATCTGCTGAATCCTCTAGTCCGAGAGTGATCCCTTCTACCATTGCTTGTTTATCAAATCCGTATTGCAGCGCTAGACGAACCCCTTTGTCAGCAAGCTGCGGAATCTTCGCATTCATGACCAATTGTCTCGTTGCAACAGGATCTGACAAGCTTGTTTGATAATCACCTGATGCTTCTAGCTCCTTGAAGGCATCCAAGCTAATCGTTCCTTCTCCATAAATCAAATCAATGTCGCCTTTTTCAAGCGCAAGCACTCGTGTCTCTGCATCAGGTATAACCTTAACCTTTATTTTATCGACATTAGGAGCTTCTCCCCAATAGTTCTCATTCCGTTTGAATACCGCATACTCATCGGTCTTGTACTCATCCAGAATCCAAGGACCTGTACCGATCTCAGCCTTAACCCCTTTGCCAGTATCGCCATCATCCGGGAACCCCGCTTCACCTAAGAAACGCACGGGACGAACAACCGCTAATTCCTGCAAAGTAGGATAATACGCTTGCTTCAACGTCATGCTGAAGGTAAACTCGTCCACTGCTTCCGTATGGTCGATGACCGTAATGACCCCTAACCAGCTGTGTAGATCTATGTTCTTTAAGACTGCATCAAAGTTCTTTTTGACTACAGCAGCATTAAAAGCCGATCCATCCGAGAATTTCACACCTTGACGAAGCTTAAACGTATAGACTTTTCCATCCTCAGAAATTTCCCATGACTCCGCAAGATGAGGCTTTAATTCACCGTTCTCACCATAACTGACAAGCGGCTCATAGACCATAGATTGTGCGAACATTTGAGAAGGGTTATATACATGAGGATTCATCGTTCCGATATCTCTTGGCCATGCAACTGTTAGTGTTTTTTCTGTATTTGCCGCATTGCCTTTATCGGCAGATTCCGATGGCTGGCTGCTACAGCCAACAAGGAACACCAATAAGAATATAGCCATAGTTAAAAACAAATTACCGATCTTTTTGTTGCTAGCAAACATGAATAGTTCCCCCTATGTTCTACGTTCTCTCGATAGTGATAATCGTTTTCAATTATATGTGGGATAGGGATCACTGTCAATGACAGTGGTACAACTGTGTGAAGCTGATCCTATACTACCTAGAAATAAGACATTTTATCCAAAATCAACCAATTCATCTATGTTTGAAAAGATGAGCTTACTGTAACTGGTGAGAAATTCAGCCTTTTAGAACTAATTTCAAAGCTTAAAATGGAAAAAACCCTTTTTTTTAAGGGTTTTTTCCATTTGATAAAGAAAATAATAGATTAAATAATCCTCTTACTCCGCATACCCCCGCTGCCGCAGCGCCTCATACAACAGCACCGTTGCCGCCATCGCTACATTCAGTGATTCGGCCTGACCATGCATCGGAATAATGACCGATTCATCTACAATCTGGCGGACGGCATCAGACAGCCCTTCCGATTCATTGCCCAGGAGCAGCCATGACGGCTCTCTCCAGTCATAGGAATAACACGTATGGGACGCTTGAAGACTCGTCCCTACGAGCTTAATGCCTTTTGCTTGCGCAACAGGCAGCAGCACAGCCAGATCTGCCTCCACAATCGGCAGATGGAACAGCGAGCCCATCGTCGAACGCACCGTCTTCGGATTGTAGAGATCGACGCAGCCCTTGCCCAGCACAACTGCGTTGGCGCCAACGGCATCCGCGCTGCGAATAATCGTCCCCATATTGCCAGGGTCTCGAACACCGTCCAGCACAACAACGAGACTGTTGTCTTGGAACAAGGCAGCCTCATCATGCTCAAGCTTAGACAGAACAGCGAAGACAGGCGGCGGTGTATCCGTCCCTGTGCACTTCGCCATTACAGCCGTTGAGGCCTCGACCCATTCCACGCCATCCAGCTCCGTATACGCCTCCAGCTCACGAGGAACCCCGCGGCTCCCATCGTAGACAATAGACTGAATAGCTGCAAACACCCTGCAGGCTTCCATCACGAGATGCACGCCTTCGATCACGAACAAGCCCGTGCGATCACGATATTTTTTATCGAGCAATGAAGCCCACTGCTTCACCCGATCATTCTGAATAGAGGTAATGATGTAAGCATTCATCTATTAATCAGCCTTCCGAATATGCAATTTCCAAATTAGTTAAATCCGCATTCTTGCCTACAATAACGAGCACATCCCCAACTCGAATTAGATCATCCGCATAAGGGGCAATATTCATATTCGAGCCTGTCTTAATGGCCATTACGTTGCACTTGAACTTCACTCGGATATCGAGCTGCTGTAAGCTTTTACCGATCATCGCGTCGGGTGCTTTAATCTCTATGATACTGTAATCCTCAGAAATTTCAATATATTCAAGAATGTTGGGTGAGATCAGATGATGTGCCACTCGCAGTCCCATATCCCGCTCCGGATAAACAACTTTGTCAGCGCCAATCTTCGTGAGCACCTTGCCATGCAGCTCATTCTGCGCTTTGACAATAATCATCCTTACTCCCAAATCTTTCAGAATTAGAGTGGTTAGTATGCTGGCTTGAATATCTTGTCCGATTGCTACAACAACGACATCGAAATTCCGCATGCCAAGTGAACGAAGCGCTTCCTCGTCTGTTGAATCGGCCGATACTGCATGGGTTACCTTGGATACAGCTTCTTGAATACGCTGCTCACTCGAATCGATTGCCAGCACTTCAAATCCCATATCTGTTAAGGCAGAGGCTACGCTTGAACCGAACCTGCCCATTCCGATCACGGCATATTGTTTCTTGGCCATCACTCTCACTCCCCTTCCACTAGTCAGCTAATTCCATTATTATAACATATCCAGCTTACTCGAATGAAAACCGCCATACAGGGACATAGTAACGGATGTACGCTATTTGCTTGCCATCCTCCTTACAATTTCGAGGCAATCCATTCACTACAACGATTTGGAGGGAATTCTAGTTGAATAATCTGGATTTGCGTCAAGCCATCGTCAATCGGGTGCATAACAATACGCAAGAACAACTGAAGGAAGTCATTGAGGACTCAGTAGGTAATGATGAACGCACACTTCCCGGTCTTGGCGTTCTATTCGAAATGATCTGGAAGCAGATTAATGCGCAGGAGCAATCCAGCTTAGTGGAAGCTCTTCATACACAGCTGCAAAGCTTCAAGCCTGCTGCTCAATAGCGATAGCGAATATCTGCTCTGTAGACTGATTTCCCGCTGACTAGTGTCCTTGTGACCCAAGGATGCCCTTCATAACGATCCACAATGATTAGATCGGCCGCTTTGCCCGGCTCAATGGACCCAAGCTCCTCTGCAGCGCATAGCGCTTGTGCAGGATTGAGGGTGGCCATTCGCACAGCCATGGGCAATGCGGCTATTCCATCATCCGCTAGCTTGAATACAGAACGCAGCAGCGAGGAAGAATGATAATCGGAGCAGATGATATTCGCCGCACCGCTCGCGATTGCATCAATTGCACGAAGATTATGATCATGCGAGCCTCCTCTTACGATATTAGGCGCTCCCACGCACACCGACAGCCCTTTTTCCACCGCATAGAGAGCTGTTTCCATATTAATCGGAAATTCCGACACCGTTATCCCATATGACATCGATTGATCCACGCTTGCTCTAGAATCATCATCATGCGAAGCCGATGCAATTCCCCGCTTAGCCGCAAGCTTCCCTAAGCTTCGAAGCTTATCCCAATCCACTTGCTCTCTACGTACGAGCAGCTCATCCACAATCTCTTTTACTTCATCGACAGTTACGCTTTGATTCTTCATCACGTAACGTTCGAAGGACCCAGGCGCGTGGTACTGCCCCTGTCCTGGAGAATGATCCATGAAGGACAAATAATCGATCTTCCCATCCTCTATATACCTCTCCACAATAGACAGCCCCGTCAAATAAGAAACCTCATAACGAAGATGAATCCGATTACGGATAACCGAACGAGAATTCCGATACCGGTTAATCAGCTCTACCATCTCAGTCAATAGATGCTCTCCTCGCAGACTAAGGCCCACACCAAGAGAGAGTGAATGATACATCGTCGTGATACCATGCAGCGGCAGCTTCCTCTCGAATTCAATAAGCGACATATCTAGTGGAAATAACGTATTCGGACGAGGCTGTACTTCCTTCTCAATAGCATCATTGTGAATATCGATAAGTCCAGGCATCACATACTGCCCGGCAGCATCGACCACCTCAGCGTCTATATGAGCGTTCAACCACTTAGCAACGGCTTCCTCATCGTATAAAATAGCATCAATCACGCTGCCCTTGACGGCTATAGCAGCTGTAACAACCTGTTCCGGCAATACTACGCTGCCATTCTTAATTAGAGTTGCTTGTACGTTGAGGTTAATTTGCTCTTGCTTTGGCATAAGTGCTCGTTCTCCCCTTTAATCACGTTCGTACATCGATAATAGTTCTACGATACCATGTTTTAAGAGGGAGAACAAAAAAAACAGCACAGCAAGTCATCGACTCACCATGCTGTTATTGGATGACTTCCCTGCTGCATTAATCCAAGCAATAAGGGGCTAAGCCTAGCGGTAGAGAAGCTGGCTTCTCACATGAGCTCTTCATCACATAATGAATGCCTTGCTCAGCTGCATCATGGAATCCGTGCATCGCCTCAAGCACATGATAGGCTAACTCCCCGCTCGCGCGATGCTTGCGTCCAGTCTGTACAGCCTTCGCTATATCAGCTGCTCCAACTCCGCGGGCATTCTCGGTATACCCATAAGCTAACGGAATATCCGACCACTCCCTCGAGCCTGCACGGCATATACGGATTGGACCGGCGAAGGTGTTCGGGTCTGGCACCTGAAGGGTTCCTTCACTTCCATATACCTCAATTCGCGGGAGGATAGAGCCGCCCTTCACATCGAAGCTCGTTAGCAGTGTCCCGATCGGGCCGGCAGCGAAATCGATAATACCAGCCACATGCGTCGGTACCTCAACAGGAATCTGCTGGCCATATTTCGGCTGGCTTCTGATCGTTCGCTCCGTGAAGGATGCCCGTGCAGAGCCAGTAACTCGTGCAATTGGACCGAGCATCGCAACGAGTGCCGTCAAATAATACGGCCCCATATCGAACATAGGGCCTCCGCCCTTCTGATAATAGAATTCTGGAGCCGGGTGCCAGGACTCATGACCACCGGACATCATGAAGGCAGTCGCTCCGATTGGCGTTCCGATCCAGCCATCCTCAATCAGCTTGATGCTCGTCTGAATACCGCCCCCAAGGAACGTATCAGGCGCACTGCCAACGCGCAGTCCTTTGCGCTCTGCCAGCTCCAGCACTTGCTGAGCTTCCTCGCGGGTAACCGCGAATGGCTTCTCGACGTACACATGCTTGCCTGCTTCAAGCGCTTGAATGCAGACTGCCGCATGCGCTTGCGGGATCGTCAGGTTAATAATCATTTGAATCTCTGGATCTGCCAGCAGCTCTTCCACCGAGCAGCCGCGAATGCCGAACTCTTCCCCTTTGGCCTCAGCCCTTGTAACATCCAGATCTGCGCAAGCTACCACTTCCATCGCATCGAAGCGTGCACCGTTATTGAAGTAAGCACCGCTAATGTTGCCTGTTCCGATAATGCCTGCTTTTATTTTATTGTGCATAGCTTAAGTTTCCTCCATGTACTGCAGCCGACTTGCCTTCCGCACACCAGAGGAAGCCTCTGCGAATCATTTCCTTCACGACCGGGATATCAACAATATTCGCTTGATGACCTAGGGAATGATAATATACTCTGCCGACTCCCCAGCGCTTCGTCCATGCAACCGGCATATCAACTGCTCTGTTAAGGGCATGCGGCCCCTCTGCTACTGGGAACCTTGTAGTTGCCAGCACCTCTACTGCCGGATCAACATGCATATAATATTGCTCCGAGCTTACTTCAAAGTCCTCGATACCTACCGTAAGCGGACTCGAAGTATTTTTAATATTCACCACATAATTCACGCCGTCATTGCCTGGATGTGCTACCCACTGTCCACCGGTCATGAACTGCCAGTCTACATTGTTCCGGAAGGAGTCGCACATGCCCCCATGACAACCGGCTAAGCCCACGCCGCTCTGTACGGCTGCAGACACATGATCCACATACTCCTGTTCAATCTGCCCCATCGTCCATACCGGAACAATGAGATCCAGCGACATCAATTTCTCCTTATCGGCGAATGCCGCAAGCGTATCCGACACTTCAACCTCGAAGCCTTCCTCCACCAGCACATGCTCGAATATTTCCGCTACTTCCTTCGGTTGATGGCCGTCCCAGCCACCCCATACGATTAGTGCTTTTTTCATCGCCCAGTCACTCCCCCATTTATATGAACAAGAATATTATTGCAGCTCCTGCAGAGCTACCCAGCGACGCTCCGCGATTGATCGCTCAACAGCCTCCAGCACCTCTTGGCATTTGACTCCGTCATAGAAGTTCGGAACAGGCTGGCGGTCCTCTTCAATTGCGAGCATAAGCTCATGCACCTCATGAGTGAACGTGTGCTCGTAGCCAATCGTATGTCCTGCCGGCCACCAAGCATCCATGTAGGCATGTGCAGGATCTGTAGCAAGCACACGACGGAAGCCCTGTACATCCTCAGCATCATCTGTAAAATAAACCTGAAGCTCGTTCATACGCTCGAAATCGAACTTGATGCTGCCTTTGCTGCCGTTAATCTCAAATGCATTCGTACAGCGATGTCCCGCCGCGAATCTCGTTGCCTCGAAGCTTCCAAGCGCACCGTTCTCGAATCTGGTCATGAACAGCGTAGCATCATCAACGTCAACCTCGGCATGCGGCGCATCTTTGTCACCCTTGGCGCTTAGACCCGTCATTGAGGACGGCAATGGCCTTTCCTTGACGAACGTCTCTTCCATGCCGATTACTTCTTTGAACTCGCCCACTAGAAAGCGCGCTAGATCAATACTATGAGCGCCAAGATCGCCATGCGAGCCTGAACCGGCTATTTCCTTCTGAAGCCGCCATACAAGCGGGAAGCTCGGATCGAGAATCCAATCCTGAAGAAATACAGCACGGATATGATGAATACGGCCAATACGGCCCTCTTCGATCAGCTTCTTCGCCAGCAGTACAGCTGGAGCGAAGCGATAGTTGAAGCCGACCATATGCTTAACGCCTGCTTTCTCCGCAGCATTCAGCATTTCTTTGGAATCCTCAAGCGATAGCGCGAGCGGCTTCTCGCAGAACAGATGCTTCCCTGCAGCGGCAGCAGCAATCGCAATATCCTTATGTGCGTTGCTTGGCGCATTAATATCGATGAGATCGATATCCTCCCTGGCGATGAGGTCTCGCCAATCTGTCTCCGAGCTTTCCCAGCCGAACTGCTGCTTCGCTTGCTCCAATGCCTCGGGATCACGCCCGCAGATGGCTTTCATTTCCGGTTTGATAGACTGAGGGAAGAACATAGGCAGCGCACGATATGCATTACTGTGAGCTTTGCCCATAAATTTATAACCGACCATACCTACTCGCACATTTCTCTTCATCCTACATCACCATTCCTTATTATGAAGTTTCACGCCTCACCAATTGCACAGGAAGCAGGTTATTTCCTTCCTTCAGCTCTGTGGATTGCTCTGGATCAAGCAGCTTAAGAACAGCCATTCTTCCCATTTCATAAAAGGGGACCGCTACGCTCGATAGCTTCGGACTTACAATTCTAGAGCTATCCGAATCATCGTAGCCGACGAGCGAGACATCTACCCCAGCCTCAATTCCTAATTCTCTAAGACCATCCATTAGTCCAATCGCCATCCGATCATTGGCAGCGAACACGGCATCGATGCTCCCGCTCTTCACCAGCTCACCAATACGCTCTGCTGCTTCATAGCCGCTCTTCCGACTATAGTTGCCGATCAACATGGGAATAGAAGTGTCTTCCCTATTCAGTCCTGCATCCTGCAAGGCTCGCTTGTAGCCTGCAAGCCGATCCTGACTGCTGGAGAAGACAGGCGGCCCATTAAGAAAAGCAATCCTGCTGCGCCCCTCAGCTATCAAATGCTTCACCGCCTCGTAGCTGCCGGCCTCATGATCCGCATCAACAGACATGTAGCCCTCAGCCTCGAATCGCTGGTTAACCAGACAGAAGGGATACCCCTCCTCCTTCAGCTCAGCGAGCGCTGCCTGCTCCTCCGGCACATTTTGCGCGCCTAGAATGATACAGACATCCACCTTCTGCGTACGGAACAGCTTAGCATAATCCCGCTTGCCCTCCTCCTCTCGAAATATAAGAAGCAGGTCATAATCGTACCGCTTGGCCATCTCGCCAATCCCGCTCAATATTTCTGCAAAGTAATAGGTAGAGAACAGATGAACCTTAGGTACGAATGGCAAAATAACGCCAATGTTCCCGCTCTTCTTCCGCGCGAGCCGCTGCGCCAGTGCATTCTGGACATAGCCCAGCTCTTCGGCTGCCGCCCGAACACGGACGCGCGTCTCTTCCCTGATTGGCCCTACATTGTTCAATACTCGTGAGACCGTCGCTTCGGAGACGCCAGCCAGCTCTGCAACTTTTTTTCTGCTGCTCATTGTTGGTAGCCTCCTATTATTCATTCATGCCAGCTGCAGAATGATTGATGTACACGCGTACATTATGTCATGAAAGCGCTATTCCGTCAATAAGACGTAGTTTAATTTTTCGTAAAAAAATCAAAATTGTCTAAATATAACATTGTCTAAATTTGTCATATCCGTTATACTTTAGACTGCGTAAGCAACTTTTTTTCAACAGAAAGGAAGACTTGTTATGTCATTCAACATCGCTCAAAAGAGTCAAATGGACGCTAGAGAGCTTCTGCTTCTTGAACAAGAAGTAAAAAACCGCGGTAAAAACATGGTTATCGCCTATGTACTGTGGTATTTCCTTGGTGTATTCGGAGGACATCGCTTCTATATGGGGCGCACGGGCTCTGCCATTGCTCAATTGGTTCTTACTCTGACAGTCATCGGAGCCATTGCCACTTTCATCTGGTGGGTCGTTGACGCCTTCCTGCTGCATGAATGGGTGAAAGACCATAACCGCGGCATCGAGAATCAAGTCATTCATGAAATTTCGAATCACAGAGCTTTTAACGGTATGCCTCTGTAATGGAAACGATGCATAAATCAAACCTTACACTGGATGAGCTGATGGTGTTCAACTCCGAGATTCGGGGTGTAGAGAAGTCCGCAGCAATTGCTTATCTGATGTTAATTGGTGGACATCTTGGCGTCCATCGGTTTTACTTGAAACGCAAAGTGTCCGCTATCATTCAGCTTGTATTATTCTTGGTTGCCTGTCTTGGGTATTTGGGACTTAGCATTGCATCCGCAATAGAGAATTTACCTCTTCTAATCATCACCATTCTATTATTTGGACTCCCTGCACTGGCTTTATTCATCTGGATTGTAGTCGATCTCTTCATGATCTCAGGCATGGTCCGTGAATATAATGAGAAGCAGGAATACGAATTGCTGAAGCAAATATTCGAATATAGAAATAATCGAAATAATGGGATGATTTAGGACTTAAAAATCCCCTGACTTACGCTATGGCGTTTGTCAGGGGATTTTTTCATGCCTATCGATTTCTTATGGAGCCGTCTCCAGAAACTTCATTGTTGGATTTTTGTCCATTGCTGTGCGCATCGCATACTCATTCTCGAACAGAACGACATAATTGCCTTTCTTATCCTTCACGAGAGTAGAATTGATGCGGAATTTGGCAGGATCGATCTTGTTCGTCTCATCAACGATCCACCTTGCGAACTGGTAGGTCATCCGGTGCAGCTGAATGTCCACCCCATACTCCCCGCGCATCCGATATTCGAATACCTCGAATTGCAGATGGCCGACTACGCCGAGAATGGTCTCCTCGAAGCCGCTTGCCGAATGGAATACTTGTATCGTACCTTCCTCGGTCAGCTGATCAATACCCTTCTGGTATTGCTTATGCTTCAAGGCGTTCTTAACCGTTACCTTGGCGAATATCTCAGGAGAGAAGGTCGGCAGCTCGTCGAATACTACCTCTGATCCCTGTGACAAGGAATCTCCGATACGGAATATACCTGGATCGAACAAGCCGATAATATCGCCGGGATAAGCTGCTTCTACAATATCCCGATCCTGTGCTAGGAACTGCTGCGGCTGGGATAGCTTAATATCTTTGCCCGCACGGACATGACGAACGCTCATCCCGCGCTCGAATCGACCAGACACAATACGAAGGAATGCAATCCGATCTCGGTGTGCCGGATTCATATTCGCTTGAATTTTGAACACATAACCGGTAAATTTCTCATTCGTCGGTTCAATTGGACCCTGTGTGCTCATTCGCAGAACAGGCTTCGGCGCGAGCTCCAGGAAGTTATCGAGGAACGTCTGTACACCGAAGTTATTAACCGCACTTCCGAAGAAGATAGGCGTTAATTCGCCGGCCTGAACTTTCTCGTAATCGAATGGATCACCTGCTACGTCCAGCAGCTCAATATCTTGAATCAGCTGATCATGCAGGTATTCACCAGCCATTTCACGAATGATCGGGTCATTGTAGCTCTCTGTCTTACGAACCTCAATCTTGCTATGGTCATTGCCTTGGAACAGTTCGACTTGGTTTTTCATACGGTCATAGACACCGCATAGCTCGCGGCCCATTCCAATTGGCCAGTTCATTGGCACGGAACGAATACCGAGTACACGCTCCAGCTCCTCCATGAGCTCGAACGGGCTCTGACCTTCGCGGTCAAGCTTATTAATGAAGGTAAAGATCGGAATCCCACGCTTGCGGCATACTTGGAATAGCTTAATCGTCTGTGCCTCGACACCTTTGGCAACGTCGATAAGCATAACCGCGCTATCTGCTGCTGTCAGTGTACGATAAGTATCCTCACTGAAGTCTTGGTGACCAGGTGTATCGAGGATATTAACCCGATGTCCGTCATAATCGAATTGCATAACGCTGGATGTTACCGAGATACCACGCTGCTTCTCGATCTCCATCCAGTCAGATGTGGCATGGCGGCTCGCTTTACGCGCTTTGACCGACCCTGCTTCGCGGATGGCTCCCCCGAATAAAAGAAGCTTTTCCGTTAACGTTGTTTTCCCTGCATCAGGGTGAGAAATGATCGCAAACGTGCGTCGTTTATCTACTTCCTGAGCAAGTTCATTACTTAGCTTTTGGCTCATGCTTGAATTCCCCTCATTATAAAGCTTGTATAGCTGATTTGATTCAATCTCCAACATATGCGAAGACGCATCGACAAAATATGCTCAAAAAGCATACTTATCGATGCGCACCGGATACGCCTGATTTACGTTATTTGCCGCTGTTGCTTACCCAGACCACTTTATCTTCTTCTTGACCGTTCACAGGCCACCAGTGGAAGCCATCCTGCGCGAGCAGCTGATCTGCCCCTTCAGGGCCCCAAGTACCTGCCGGATAATGCTGAAGGTCAGTCTTATCTTCCCGCCAAGCAGCAGCAATGCGGTCTACGAAGTCCCAAGCTTGAGCAACTTCATCCCAACGAGTAAAATACGTGGAATCCCCGCGTACAGCATCGTGAATCAGACGCTCATAGGCTTCTGGCGTATTCAGGCCGATCTGGCAGCTTTGGCAGAATTCCATTGCAACAGGCTGAACAGAGTTGTCTGCTCCTGGAGTCTTGGCATTGACTTTGATATAGATGCCTTCCATCGGATTAACCCGAATAACGAGCAAGTTCGGAGCGAGATCATGACGCTGTGCGAACAAGACATTCTGTGGCATCGATTTAAATTCGATAACGACCTCTGTCGTTTTCACCGGAAGACGCTTGCCCGTACGAATATAGAACGGCACACCTGCCCAGCGGAAGTTATCGACTGAAATTTTGGCTGCAAAATACGTCTCCGTTGTGGATTCCTCACCAACCGAATCCTCCTGACGGTAGCCCGGCAGTGTGTTGCCTCTGGAAGAACCTTCGGTATATTGCGCACGCACGACATTGCTGCGTACATCATCACTTGAGTTATATCCGCGCAGAGAACGAAGCACCTTAACCTTCTCATCGCGAATGTCCTCACCATGCAGACGGCTAGGCGGCTCCATCGCAATCATCGTAAGCATCTGCAGCATATGATTCTGACCCATGTCGCGAAGGGCGCCAGACTTGTCATAATAGCCGCCGCGTTCCTCAACGCCAACCGTCTCCGATAACGTAATTTGAACGTTCGCGATATGATTATTGTTCCAGAGCGGCTCGAAGAATGCATTGGCAAACCGAATCACTTGAATATTTTGCACCATTTCTTTACCTAGATAGTGGTCAATACGGAAGATTTCCTCTTCCTTGAACACTTGGCTCAGCTGAGCATTCAGCTTGCCTGCCGATTCCAGATCGTAGCCGAAAGGCTTCTCGATTACGACACGGTTCCAACCTCTAGACTCCAGAAGGCCTCCGTCACGAAGACTGAAGGATACCGGACCGAACAGCTCAGGCGCAAGCGCTAAGTAGAACAGTCTGTTGCCTGGAATTGCAAATTTCTCATCCAGCTTATCAGACAGCTTAGACAGCTCTTTGAATGCCTCAACATTGTTAATATCAAGCGGCAAATACTCAAAGTGCTCTGCGAATCGATTCCAGAGCTCTGTATCATCTGCTTTGTAACGACAAAATTCCACGATGGATTCATATACATCAGAACGGAATTGTTCATTCGTGCGAGTTCTACGAGCAAGACCAACTACGGCAAAATTTTCAGACAGCTTGCCTTCTTTATATAAGCTGAACAAGGCCGGGAACAGTTTACGCTTCGCAAGATCACCTGTTGCCCCAAACAAATAATAAATAGCGCCTTGTGCGGAATTCGTATCGAGGTTCATAGTTTCGCTCATATTCCTCATTCTTTCCTGTTGATTTTATAGTTTCACATGTTATGTAGTTTAGCATATTAATCCTTAAATTCCTATTCATTCAACCATAAAAAAAACTGATGAGACTTCATATATATTCTGATTGTCTCATAGCCTCGAGGCTGCGTAATCCCCTGTAATGAGAGGACTTCCTACAATTAAATCCAACTGGCTAGTATCGGTATCTGTACGAACCGCGATCTGAAGATTTCCCTGTCGACCTTTTCCCGCCTGAATAACGGCATAGAGACGTTCCGTATAGAACGTTTCGCTGATCGTTCCCCCGTCATCGTAATGATCAATTCGCTTCGCTCCAGCCAGCGCTGCAATCTTCTTTGCTGCATTATCGTATTCTGTCTGCCCTCGAATGGTCATGCTTCCGGTATAAGCTATTTTATTCTGCCTAAGCGACGTCTCAACTTTACCATTGAGAGCAAGCAGAGTCTCAAGAGCCGTCCTCTCATTTGTCTCAAAAAGTACGATTGCCCTATACTCAGAGGAGTCCGTGCTTATGGAATGATACGAGAGTATTCCTCCCATCAGCTCCTTCGACAATGGATTGCCCCCCTCATTATATAACCTGCCCTCATCAGCTGTATTTTCATCCGTAAAAAGCAGTATCGCCAATTGGTCAAGCGAAGTCCTGCTGCCTGATACATCCCATCGGAAGGTCCACATTGCTTCACCCGCTCCACCTGCGTAGACCTTATCATTCCATTGCCATAATGCCTCTATATCATGCTGCATCGCACTTGTGGCCGCCTTATCGAGACGGGGGATTTGTGTCAACTGCTCTCTGTTAGCCAATGCCCATGCGCCTCCTAAGAGAAGTACGAGCACAGCCAGAATAATGCCTATACGGCTGCGACGTCGGAGCTCACTATTAGGCTTAGCAGGATTAGCCATACCTCTGCCTCCTCACGAGGAATTCGGATTATCGTTGCATTCCGCCAAAGAATATGGGTGAATGACCATACCTATAGCCCTCTAGGTGAATATACTGGTAGCAAAAGCCCACACCTTTGCTTCCGAAGTGATTTTACTCCACAAAGCTGCGCCTTTTGTTTCATAAAATCTAGGTCTTTGCTTCCGAAGTGATTTTACTCCACAAAGCTGCGCCTTTTGTTTCATAAAATCTTTAGGAGGGTAAATAATGGAACAAATATATCCTTTACATGAAGAGAATATTCAGAGGTTCTGCGGCTTGCCCGTCTGTGTTGTAATGTTCGACGGAACTCGCCATGTCGGTGTCCTTAGCCATTGCGGTAGCGGTAGAGTGACGTTGAATGGAGAATCAGGCGTCAGCCACGGCTCTGAGGCAGAAGTGATGAAGGTACAGCAGAAGAGCGCCAAGAACAAAAAAGGCAAAAAGGTCAAAGCCAAAGAAACCAAACAACCTGATGCTCAAACCCAGTCTTATCCATACGATCCTAACTACTACGGACCTGGACCATTCTTTCCGTTCGGAGGCGTACTCGGCCTAGATCTTGCGCTAATCGCTTTTCTATTCCTGCTCATTTGATTCAAAGTTCGCAGACTGCGACAAGGTTCGCTAGTCTTTGCACTTAACTTATTGTATGCTTAGCCCATCTGAAGGAGGTAGTTACCTTGCCAATCTCTCCTGTGAGAAGAACCGAACGCACGATCACCTTGACTCCTGTTCAAGCCGTCACGCCCTACGGAGCATACCCTTACCGGGATGGAGAGCCGCAGCTGCCTCCTGATTCTGGATTCGACTGGAATACTCCCTATCGTCAGGCAGCCCATCATGCAGCCGAATGGATTACAGCGTGCAGACAAGCCCAAGCAGCTGTAAGGTACATCGAGCACTCCATGCAGAAGGACTATTCACCTGACAACCTGTTGCATCAGCTTGAAGCCCTGGTTGCTGCCATGAATCAATTACATGATACCTATCATAGCTTGTCCGCTTATATTAACCGGAATATATGGGATAGGATCGAGCAAGCTATGCGGCATTCCGCTGCTGAGCTCATCGGTATCCAGCAGCATCCTGCTGCTGATTGCTGGGCCCTTGATACCGAGATTGCTGCAGCTGCCATTCATGACCAGCCTACTAAGAAGCAACCTCTATACCAGCAGCTCCTGGGTTCAAGCGGCTTACTCTCTTCCCTTCAGCTTGCCTTAGCCCACTCCAATGAGAGTAGTAGCATTGATGTGCTTCGCCAGGACATCTCGCTGCTACAACCCTATACAGCGTACTACCATACGATGCAAACGTACTGGCCATTCCCTTCAAGCGGATGGATTCTCAATCAGAAGCTTTAACTCATTTTACCAAAAAACCCAGCCGCACTCTATCCCCCTAACTGCCCTAGTCCACATAGCAGCTTAGCCAACTTTGTCACGTTGTGACGACAACACATCCATATAATCACAAAAAAGCACCGGAAGCCTCAACGTTACGGCTCTACCGGTGCTTTGCTTATATTGGTTATTCTGCAATCCCTTGCTTATGTGCATATATCGCTGCTTGAGTACGATCATCCACACCCAGCTTATTGAAAATATTCGTAATATGGAACTTCACTGTTTTCACTCCGATATAGAGCTCATCCGCGATTTCCTGATTGGACATCCCCTGCGCAACCCGCTTAAGCACATCCATCTCGCGCTCAGTCAGATCATCATGCAGGGCTGCCTGCTGAGGCTGCTTAGGCTGACGCAATCTGTTCATCATCTTAGCCGCAACCTGTGACTCCAGTACGGATTGGCCGCGAGCTGCTGCTCGAATGGCATCCGCAATTTCATTGGCACGGGAGGTTTTGAGCAAATAGCTGAATGCTCCCGCTTCAATTACAGGATAGAGCTTGCTATCGTCCAGATAGCTGGTCAATACGATAACCTTACAATCTGGATAAAGCTCAAGCAGCTTGGCTGTCGTCTCTACTCCGTCCATACCATCCATGACGAGATCCATCAACACAACATCAGGCTTATAAGCCTGAGCTAATCGAATACCCTCATAGCCGTTGCTTGCTTCTCCGACTACTTCAATGCCATCCTCCGTATCCAGAACGGCGGCAAGTCCGATCCGCACCATCTCATGATCATCAACCAGCAATACTTTAATACGTGGTTCTGATTGTACTATCGGCTCCACTACTTTTCACCGCTTTCGAATGGATCACAATCCAATTTCGTTATTCTATAGGTACTTTAATATCAATAAGAGTGCCTTCTCCAGGCTTAGAGTACATATGTAAAGAGCCTCCCAGCTCATTTACCCGCTCCTCCATTGTAAGCAGACCATAGGAGGTTTGCTTCTTCGCTTCTAGGTCGAATCCAACTCCACTGTCCTTCAATACCATACGCGCTTCATTCCCAGAACGTTGCAACTTTATTTGCATACTGTCTGCTTTTGAATGCCGCAGCGTATTGGATAATGCCTCTTGTGCAATTCGGAACAGATGGTCCTCCGCCTCAGGCTTCATCACGATCGTATCATCGAGCTCCAGCTCAATACTCATCGGAACCTTTTGCTTCAGCTCATCAACAAGGGCTGCTAATGCAAGTGCAAGGTTTTTTCCATCCAGATGAACTGGCCGCAAGTGCAGCAGAAGTGCACGCATCTCCGACTGGGCTACTGATGCCATTTCTTCAATAAGGGATACCTGCCTGCGGGCTCTCTCCCAGTCCTTCTCGATCGTCCTGCCTACAGCCGTTGCTGTCATCGATATAGCGAACAACTGCTGACTTACAGCATCGTGAAGCTCTCTGGCAAGACGTTGCCGTTCTTCAATTACGGCAGAGAATTTCACTTTCTCCGTCCAGATTGCATCACTCTGCTCCTGCTCTGATTGGGACTCCCGCTGATCGTCGCTTGTATTGAATGTAACCCGATAGTTCCGCTTACGTTGCTGCTCACTTAGTCTCTGCAAAGAAGCTTTGAGCTTAGAGTTTTGCAAATATCCCGCTAACGCGGCGGCTGCCAGCGCCCCTCCAATGACGGCGAGCCCAATGGCGGCCCACTTCCCTTGCAGAGTGAACAGCTCCACATAACCAATGCCCTGCAGCACAATAACAAATAAACTGACGATAATGAGCAGCCACAATATCGTTTCGGTTATATTTTTACGACGATCTGCTCTATTGACTTGTCCAGGCGGCTTCCCTTCTGCCATCCGTTACACTCCTTCGCCTGCAAGCAGGGAAGAGCAGACCGGACACAAGTGTCCGATCCGCTCTATCCATTCTACTTGTTTATTCCTCTGTCGTTTTGTTCAGCTTGCTCTTCAATGCTTCGAGCTGCTCATCAACCTTAAGCTTCTTCTCCATATCAGCCGCGCTGAAGCTTGTTGCTGCCGGGCTGCCTGTGTAGGAATAAGGAGTGCGAAGAACATCCGCTTCTGCTTCAAGTTGAATTATTTTCTCCTCCATACGGTGGAAGCCTCTTGAGGCCGAACCATTATCAATCGTATGGTTGGAAGTAATTGTAGCCATTTGTTTTTGTGCTTTGGCTACTTGTGCACGAGATGCAAGCTCATTACGCTTGTTGCGAAGCTGGTAGAACTCATCCTTCATCGTGTGCAGCTGCTGCATCAATTCCTCAGCCTGTGCTTTCGCTTGAGCGTATAGACCATTGTATTCTGTAGCCTTCTGGTCAAAATACAACTTCTCTTCCAGCAGCTTGCGAGCCAGCTCCTCTTGACCTGCGCGAAGGGCAGCTTCTGCCTTGGTCTCACGATCATTCGTGCTGCGTACCGCTTCTTCCAGGCGCTGCTTCAGACGACGTTCATTTGCCATTTGCTTAGCTACCGTCACTTCAGCTTGATGAATTTCCGATTCCATGTCACGCAGATATTGATTCAGCATAACAACCGGATCCTCCATTTTATCCAATACCTCATTCACCGAGGCCTTCGTCATATCCTTCATTCTTTTGAAAATTCCCATCTTAAATCTCTCCCTTCTCGTATTTAGCTAGTTTAGCTCGAAGCTCTTCATTTTCTTTACGCAGTGCCTTCTTCTCCAAATCATCCATCATGCTATCGAACTGCGATGAGGCTTGCTGAGATCCAGCAGTCTGTCCGTTGCTGCCCCACTGTCCTTGCGGTGGATTCTTATATGGTCCACCGTACCCAGAACCGAAGCCTTGCTGGCCTCCGAATCCGCTGCCATTGTTGAAGCCTCCGCCAAAGCTGTTGCTTCCGAAGCCTCCACCGAAGTTTGCACCTGCGCCAGGGCCGGGGCCTGGACCAAAGCCGTTATAGTATGGCGGTTCTTTCGGTACAACCAATCCTGCTATGATATACACGGGGATTACAAATCCACTTGTGAAGATCGCTGCCACGATTAGCAGAATACGCAATAGTGTCGCATCAACGTTGATCATCTCTGCTAATCCACCGCATAATCCGAACAGCTTTTTATCGCGTGTCGATCGGTACAGTTTTTTCAAGAGGTCCAACCTTCTTTCTCCAGCTTCCGTTTCAGCTGTTCTAATTCTCGTTCGATAACGGATTGTACAGTATTGCCTGCTTCAGACACGAATTCCTTTCCCATCCGGCGCAGATCCTGTAAGCTCTTCGCTTCCAGTTCCATATCGCTAATGCGGTCTTCTAGCTTTCTGAACATCGTTCCTGGCTGAGCACCCTGCTCCCCAAGTCCTGAAGCATACCGAGAATTCATCCGCTGCTGTAGTCTAAGCGACTCCATCCGTGCCGAGTAATATTCACGTTTATCGTATACACTCTGATATTCACTGCGCATTTGTCTAAGCTGCTCTTCTAGATCCAGTGTATTTTGTCTGCTCTGTTCGTACAGCTCGCGATATTGAATCGAGCGTTCCTCGCTTGCTGCTTTCTCATGTAGTGCAATTCGTGCTAACTGCTCTTCGCCTGCCTTAAGGGCGGTCAACGCCTGCTGCTCGCGTTTCTCCTTCTGCTGCTCAGCCTGCAGCCACTGCGCCTTCAGGTGATTGCTATGTCCGGCATACTGTTGGTATAGCTTCTCTGCTTGAATAATATCTTCTCTTGTTGACCAGAGAAATTGATCGATCAGGCGAACCGGATCTTCTGCTTTCTCTAGCCTTTCATTCAATGTTGCGACTGTAATGTCGCGAACTCGCCGCATTATGCTCATATCATATCCTCCTAGCTCCAATTTTCATTAGTAACCGCGATTGCTGCGTTTTTTGAATAGCGATATACCGAACACGATCAATGCAATCACGATAGCCAGCTTAATAATTCCTGTAATGTTGCCGAGTATTATGAATCCGCCGATAACGACGATAATACCGCCGAGCCATTTCTTATTATTGTTCCAGCCTACAATACCCAACCCTACTAGAATGGATCCGAACAAGAGTCCGACCAGGTTGCCTAGATGTATGCCGAAAAAGTTGAGAACAATAATACTTCCTATGACCGCTAACACGATGCCTAACACCTTTTTAACTTCCATCTCAATAACCACCGCCTTTTATCTTTTATTTGGTTGCCCGTTGTTTCCCGTTGTTTAAGGCTTGCTGCTTGCGTTTCTTGCTTATGTACCTATTGTAGATCTTTTCAGTACTTTCTAAAACGGACTTGCGGCGGTTTATGTACTAGACTTAGGTCGAGTGACGCTCCCATCCCTGAGTAATAGAGCGTCTAAGCACAAGAAAGAACGCCTTCCTCATTAGGCTGGAAGACGTTCATCTCTAAGCCGCATTCTCAACGTTTATTTTTCAAAAACAAATCGAATTGCCGCTGCTTCTCCGCTATAATCTTGTCAATGCCAGCAGACTTGAGCCTATCCATATATTCCGGCAGCACCTGATCAATATCTACAGACCCCGTCTCAAGCGCTGTCAAATATTGACGATCGACATTGACCACAGCAGCCATCTCCGCCTTAACGGAATCCCCATTGAATATGAAGCCAAGCCCTGGAGATACTTTCGTATCTTCATTGAACGCTCTGAATTTATCCCACTTGTCAGGGTCCTCTGTATCCCACACATAATTAAGAAATTGATTGCCGAACATCCAGTTGGTTCCGGGGTTATATTGGCTTGTTTTCTCTGTGCTCTTAATGACCTCATCATTAACCTTCACATAATGCTCACCCTCAATGCCGAAGTTAAGCAAATTGTTCAGATAGGGGTCCGTATGCAGCAGGTTAATGAACATCATTGCTCTAGCCGGGTCATCCGATGTTGAGGATATACCGAGCATCGCGCCTGCAGTCTCTGAGGTAGCCGTTGTCTTCGTATTCAGCTCCACCTGAGCAAGCTTCCCATTCAAGCCAGTCTGATTGGCTAGCTCTGCATATTTTCCCGGCTTCAGTGCTGATGTTACCGAGAATACTTTTCCTGACATCAGGGCATCATTGTTCATTGTCTGATTCGTTGCTGCATCACTGTTAATATACTTCTTCTTATAGAAATCCCGTGTAATTCTAAGCGTCTCTAAATACCTCTGCGTCTCATAAGTAGGCCTTACAATCGTATCATCAGCATCCTTCAGTATAATTCCTGGTATCGAGGTGTCACCAAGGGCATCATAGTTGCCAATGTAATGCGTATTAAAGGTTTCTCCCAGCTTCATATAGATGGGGATCATACCCGGCTTCTTCTCCAGTATGACTTTGTATACAGCATCCAGATCAAGAATCGTATGAACCTTCGACATATCAATACCAAGCTCCTCTGCAATATCGGAACGGTATACAATTCCTCCCTGTGCAGCAAACTCCTTATTCGTCGGTATGCCATAGTTTTTCCCATTAATCTGAGAACCAGCGAGAATCATAGGGTTCAGTGACTGCAATATGCCCTGTCCATAGATCTCCAGAAGCTCATCCAGCTCCAAGAATGCCCCTTTGGCGACATTCGCCGAATGCTTCGTCCACTGCGCTGTGAATATAATATCTACTTTTTCCCGCGATGCAATCATCAGATTAATTTTGTCGTCCCACGGGCCCCAATCGATTGGAACGAGATCGATTCGAGCGTTTATTGTCTTCATCAGATAGTCGCTCATTGCTGCTTCAATCTTTTGTTCATCCAGCTGAGGTGAGCCTACATAAACGAACTTAATCGTGTAGGGCTTCAGCTCATTCATATCCACCTGTATTGAAGCGCTTCCATTATCGTCCACAGCTTCTGCGTTATTTGGCATATTCGTTACCTCATCTCGGCCATAGCAACCACTCAGTATCAATAGACAAATAGCGATAGCGATCCACACACGAAAAAAACGGCCGCTCGTTCGATTCATGCTCGGAAGCCTCCTAATGGATTATCAATTAATTGTATAAGTTAGTTTAATTGTAAATAATAAGAATGAAAATGCAAGCACAAAAAAACCGCGTCAATAGCTGACGCGGCCTTTTTCCATTGCAGTGCTGTTATTTGCTTGCCAAGAATGCATCGTATTGCTTCTGCTTCTCTGCGACGACTTTTTCTACACCTGCCGCCTTCAGCTTCGAATCATACTCTGCAAGCACTTTATCAATGTCAACAGCTCCTGTTTCCAGTGCCCGCTGATATTGCTTGATAACGTTAGCGATTGCGCCTACTTCCGCTTTTACAGGCTCACTGTCGAATACGAAGCCGAGTGCTGGGGACACGATAGCGTTCTGATTGAACTCTAAGAATTTCGCCCACTTCTCCGGATCTTCCGTATTCCATACATAGTTCAGGAACTGGCTGCCGAACATCCAAGCGGAGCCAGGATTGTATTTCGGAGTATTAGCTGATGCAGTAATGATCTCTCCACTGCGTGTATAGTGATCGCCCTCGATTCCGAAGTTAAGCAGGTTGTTGATTTCTTTATCGGTATGCAGAAGGTTGATCAGCATCATCGCACGATCCGGATCTTTGGAGGTTGAGGAAATCCCGAGCATGGAGCCCGCAGTTTCTGAGGTTGCTACCGTCTTCTCTGTCATAATAATCTGAGCCAGCTTGCCAGTTAGATTGGATGCGCTTGCAATTTCGGAATCCTTACCTGGCTTCATCGGTTCTACTGTTGAGAATACTTTGCCTGCTTTCCAAGCGTCAGCAGAAGCAACTTGTGTTGTAGAAGCATCTGCATTAATGTAACCCTTCTTGAAGAAATCACGAGCAAGGTTCAAATATTCCTTATAGCGATCCATATGCTCAACTTGTGTAACTACAGTTGCATCAGCATCTTTGAGGATAGCACCTGGAATCGTTGAATCACCAAGGAAGTCATAGTTAGCGAAGAAGTGAGAGTTGAATACAGCACCAGTCGTGTACAACGGAACTAGATCTGGTCTCTTCTCTTTGACAACGGCATATACGGCATCCAGATCCGCAGGAGTTTTCACATTGCTCATATCAATGCCCAGCTCATCCGTTACATCTTTGCGATATACGATACCGCCTGCGGATGCAAGCTCCTTATTCGTAGGAACGCCATAGTTCTTGCCAGCGATTTTGGCTCCTTCTAGGAAGGCAGGATCAAGTGAATCCTTAATGCCTTGACCGTAATTATCAAGCAACGCGCCAAGCTCGATGAATGCGCCTTTTCCTACGTTCTTAGCGTGACCATTCCATTGTGCGGTAAAAATAATATCTACTTCCTCACGAGATGCAATCATCAGGTTGATTTTATCATCCCAAGCACCCCAGTCGATCGGCATGAGATCAATCGTTGCATTGATTTTGGCAGTCAGCAGCTTATTCAGCGCTTCTTCTACCTTCTTCTCATCCTCTTGCGGTGTTCCTGGGTATACGAGAGAAATGGTATAAGGCTTCAATTCAGGCTCCGGTGCCTCTGTTGCTTCCGTAGTCGGAGCATTTGTAGCTGTATTGCCTTCTGTCGCCGGTTCATTGTTATTACCCCCATTGCTTGAGCATGCAGACACGAGCAATACGACGGCCATCATGACCATAAGAAGCATAGATGTTCTTTGTTTGATCTGCTTCATTCCCGGTGAACCTCCCTTAAATAAATGGTTTATTTATGCTAAACCGGCATTGCTGCCGGCTACAGCCTAACTCATAGAGCGCTCGGATCGCTTGCAGCTTCGCTGCGGCTCAGCCTTTAACGGCTCCAACCGTCAGCCCTTTGACAAAATATTTCTGGAAGAACGGATAAGCGAATATAATGGGCCCAATACCGACTACAACCATCGCCATACGTACCGTTTCACTAGGGAAGGTGAATTTGCCCCCCGCTGCGATAATCGCCTGTGAAGCTGTACTGTTATTGGCAAGAAACTGAATGTTGAGCATCGTTTTGTACATCAGGTATTGAACCGTAATGTTGGAATCCTTCGTGATGAACACGAGACTGAGGAACCAATCATTCCAATACGTCAGTGTCTGGAACAGCGCAACCGTCGCAAGCACAGGGAGGGAGAGCGGAAGCACGATTTTGGCAAAAATCCGCATTTCTCCGGCGCCATCGATTTTGGCTGATTCCAATACCGCTGCCGGTATTGTCGTCTGGAAGAACGTACGCATGATGAGAACGAAGAAGGCAGCTACCATCAGCGGCAGAATAAGTGAGGCTAACGTATCCTTCAAGTCCAGCACCTGCACATACACCAGATACCAAGGCACAAGGCCACCAGAGAACAGCATCGTGAAGAACACGAAGAAAGTGAAGAACTTGCCATGAGGGAAATCCGGTCTCGATATCGGATAAGCATACAGAGCCATAATGACCAAGCTCAGTAAGGTACCAACAACGGTCACAATTATCGAGATACTATATGATCGAAAGATTTGTGTAGCATCTGCGAATAGGAACTCATACGCGCCGAAGCTTAATTGGGATGGAATGAATTGATAGCCCTCACGAACGACTGTGCTCTCATCCGTTATCGATACCATCACGATTAGAACGAGCGGAATAATACACATCAATGAATAGAGAATGAAGAAAATATGGATTCCTAGAGAAGCCGCGAACGGCATTTGGTTTTTCGGGTTGGATCCCGATGATATTGTCCTGACTGCTTCCATAGGCTCACCTCCTAGAATAATGCGTTTTCTTTGTTCAGACGTCTGACAACCCAGTTAGATAGGAACACCAGTGTAAAGCCTACGATAGACTGCAGCAGCCCTGCCGCGGATGAAAGTCCGATGTCTCCAACCGTTAGGAAGGTTCGATAGACGTAGGTGTCTATTACGTTCGTTACTGGGAACAGAAGCCCTGACTCTCTTGGGACCTGGAAGAATAGCCCGAAATCTGCGTTGAAAATCCGGCCAATCTGCAGCAGCGTCATTATCGTAATAATAGGTGTAATGAGCGGGATCGTAATTCCGGTGATCTGCTTCCATTTGCTTGCGCCGTCGATTGTGGCCGCTTCATAATACTCATCATCGATTCCGATAATGGCAGCCATATAGATGACGGTGTAGTACCCCATGCTTTTCCACGTATTGACGATCGGTAGAATGAATGGCCATACATTTTGCGTGAAGTACCATTGTACCTTCTCCAGTCCAAGAGCGGGCAGCAGACTTGTGTTCAAGTAGCCGTGCTCTTCGCTTAGGAAGCCGAATACGAGGTAGCTAATAACGACCATTGATAGAAAGTAAGGTAGAAACATAACCGTCTGGTGGAACTTCGCAAGGAATTTGTTCTTGATCTCATTGAGCATAATGGCGAAGGCCAGCGGGAAAACCAAGTTCAGTACGATAAACAAGGAATTGTACAGCAGTGTGTTCCGGGTAATGATCCAAGCATCTGAGGTTTTGAACAAATACTCAAAGTTCGTTAGCCCGCTCCATGCACTGCCCCATATTCCATCCGCATAGTTAATGTTCTTGAAAGCTATGATAATTCCGAACATCGGGATGTAGTTATTGAATAACAACAACGCGATAGCCGGCAGCATCATGATGTAGAACATCCAATATGTTTTGAAAATTTTCAGTTGAGAGCGTTTGCGTAATTTCGGCTGCGGAACGTAGGCCATTGATGCCGCTTCCGATGTATGCTTCGCCATCGCCTTCCTCCTCCTTCTCCATCTCTATCCTCTTGACTGTCTGATCTTGCTTATTATTGTAATCAAAAAAGACGCCGACTACTGTCGGCGCCGTGACCGCATTAACGGTCATGTGACTTCTAATCATACACTTTGAAATTTCTTGCGGTATTCTTGAGGAGTCAGCCCTGTTCCCTTCTTGAACAGCTTGGAGAAATGAGAGAAGTTCGAATAACCAACAGCAGCAGCAATGTCACTAATCCGGTTATTCGTCTTCTCCAGATCTGCTCTGGCCTTCGCTATTCGCAGCTTAACCAAATAATCGGTAAGCGAGCAGCCCGTTTCTTTGCGGAACAGTCGGGATAGATAAGCTGGATTGAGATAGACGGCTTCTGCTGCTTGCTCGCGGCTGAACTCCTCTCCCATATGCTCCTCCATGTAACGCTTAATTTTCTCCACAACCTGTGATACATCTTTCCCATGTTTGCCTGCGTACTCCATAAGCTCATTACTTAGCTGATGCGTCCAGCTTCGCATCCGAGTGAGAGATTTGAGACTAGTCTCCGGTACCTCCCATTCTCCTTTCGTGAACACATCTGTTATCGTCACCGTCTTTTTATGGAACCATTGGAAGAGCATATTCATATAGCCAAAATAAAAAGAGGACAAAGATGTATAATCGATCCTTTGCTCCTGCATGTGGTCGAAGCATTCGTCTATTCGCAGCGACAGCTCTATCCGCTTACCAGACTCGAGCAGCAGCAGCCATTCAGAGAAGTCGATTTGCGGAGCGACATGGCTCACGAGCTTTTTGCTATGCTCTTTCTCCTTCAGTACAGTACATGTACCGCTCACATTCATTCGCTCCAGCTCTAGCAGCCCTTGGACAGAGGTGCGGATTTGCTGAACCTCTGCCATCTCCCCAATGTAGCAGGACAGCTGACAGTGCAGCATAGCTCTGCATTGCTCAATGAAGGATTGACATCTCCCCGCTAGTACTGAATCACCAATTCCCTCTTGACCTGGTATCTCATAAAAGAGTGCATATAAGATTCCGCTGCCATCCTGTATCACAATGCCCGGCTCATCTTGCAGCAGCAGCTCCTCAGCTGCATTCTTAACACCGTAGGTCATGATCTCCTCGTCACGAGCGGACCATTCCTCCCGCCACTGCTCAATACTGATGAGCACCGTGCGAAGCATCTGATCAGCCTGCAGCGGGATGCCATAGGTGGACAATGCTGCATTCAGCTGCTGCGGAGCTACAGATACCCTGTAATGAAGAACATCCTGCCAGAATCGTTCAATCAAGACTGGCTGCTGTTTTTTCCACTGCTCGTAATAAATGTCATAAGTACTCTTAATCTCGGCAAGCCTCTCCAGCTCTCTTACTTTGTCTATTGCTTCATTCACACAAGCTTTGAGCACACTATGATCAATCGGCTTTAATAAGTATTCGAAGCAGTCCAGCTGTACGGCCTGCTGCGCATATTTGAAGTCAGCATGACCGGTTAAGAAAATGGTCACACTCGAGGAGGAATACGTGTTCACCCATTCCAATAAATCAATGCCGCTCTGAATCGGCATATCGATATCAGAGATAATAATATGAATCGTATGCTCGGACAGCAAGGCTCTTGCCTCTTCGGCATCATACGCTGTATAAATACCGGATATCGGCAGATCCTGCCAATCGATACCTTTTACAATACCCCGAATTGCAATCTCTTCATCATCTACGACTAGTAGATTATACATTCGACTTCTCCCCTTCTATTGGCAATGGAAAAGCAATACGTACGACTGCGCCGCTGCTGCCCTCAGCCATATTGCTGAACTGAATAGACACTTTCTCACCATAGAGCAGTTGAAGCCGATGGATGACATTCATAATGCCAAGCCTGCTTGATTCGCCCTGCTGCAAGGGCTCCTTGCTCGCAAGCTTGGCAAGCACATCCTCTGTGAAGCCTACACCATTATCTGTAATCGTCAGAATGAAGCCTTCTGTATCGATGATTTCTCCTGTTATATGGATATGGAACAGCTGTCTCCGATTCTTAAATCCATGTATGATCGAATTCTCGACGAACGGCTGAACCGTCAGAGCGGCAATAGGGTAGCTGCGCAAGCTGTCAGGCCCGTCAAAGATGAATTCTAGCTTATCCGGAAACCGCATTTTTTGAATCGTAATATAATTGCTAATATGGTTCAGTTCCTCGCCAAGCGTAATCATATCCCGGTTAGCAGTCATAATAAAACGGAAATAATCAGCTAGATGGAGAGACATCACCTTTACTGAATCCGTATCACCCAGCGCTGCGAGATTATATATGATATTCAAGCTGTTCATATAGAAATGCGGATTAATTTGTCCCTGCAGCTGCTTCAGTTCACCCTGCTTCACTCGCAGCTGCTCCTCATAGACGTCGATCTTCAGCGTTTTGATCTGCTCAGCCATCTTGTTGAAGGTGTTACCTAGAAATACGAATTCCAGTGATTTCCCCGTCTTCAATCGGACATCGAGCATACCAAGCGATATCTTCTTCATCCCTACAATGAGCTCCTGTAGCGGCTTGAACAGCATATTCCGCATAAACACCAAGTAGATAAGCAAGATCACTAGAAAGCCTATTGGGGCGAGCATTGCCGCATTACGGAAAAATAATAAATCACGCAGCAGCGTCTTCTCCGGTATCATAACTCGGTAAGCAATATTCGCCATGTCGCTCATGCGATTCATAACCATATAAGCGGAGCCTGTATCGCTTTCAGTTACTGTATCATAGAGCTGTATCGATGATGTCTGCTGTGTTGGCGCAACAAGTGCCGCGTTCTCGGACAAGGAATGCAATAGCTGATCCCCCTGCCTAAGATAGATTTCACTATGGCCAATATCGCCATCACTCCACTGCACCGACAACATGGCATTAAGCTCCTTTACCTTGATGATGGCGCCAATATAAAGATCCTCCGATACTTGTATAAAATTAATTAGGAAGTACTTCCCTAGCATCCGGTCATCCGATCTAACCTCCCAAATTTCCTGATTGTTCTGAGCCAGATTCTGCTCTGTCGTCATCTGCTCCATATGGGTCTGAATGATCTCCCTAGTATCGTTGTATATGCTGTTCGTGCCGAATATAATATCGTTACTGTGATATAGAAATACAGAGTCAATCATATTATAGACACCTACATCTCGATTAAGCTTGCCATCAATTCTGATCTTTGTCAGTGTATAAGCATCACTATCCTGGGGAAAAGACATTAACAGCCCCACATCAGAGTCCATGACGGACATCTTATACAAGTAATTATTGATCTGCGCCAGATTGTTGTCTGTCTGCCCGACGAATATATCGAGGGTATTCTGATAAGTTTCAGATACCTTATCACGCACTAAATCTCTAGAGTACATATTGTTCACAAGCATATACACAACAATAGGAAGCATGACGACCATAAAACCAATAACAAGACGTGATCTAATCGACTGGACGAACCTCACAGCGTCTTCCTCCCGGAATCTCTTCTTATAATTGTACCATTCTACCATTTAAAGCGTTTTCTTAATATGAAAAAATAAAAAAATCTCTTAAGATTATTTCTAATCTCAAGAGCTTTGGACGGCTTCCTTGTTATAGGGTTATCGCTTAAAATAAAAAAAACTTGAAGATTACTCTTCAAGTTTTGTGTTAGTATTTATGGTGCCGGTGAGAGGACTCGAACCTCCACGGTTTCCCTCACGATTTTGAGTCGCGCGCGTCTGCCATTCCGCCACACCGGCATTTAGTAAATATGGCGTGCCCTAAGAGATTCGAACTCCTGACCTTTTGATTCGTAGTCAAACGCTCTATCCAGCTGAGCTAAGGGCACAAATATGAGATTGTGGAGGCGCCACCCAGACTCGAACTGGGGGTAGAGCTTTTGCAGAGCTCTGCCTTACCACTTGGCTATGGCGCCACAATAATGGAGCGGAAGACGGGAATCGAACCCGCGACCCTCGCCTTGGCAAGGCGATGCTCTACCGCTGAGCCACTTCCGCATATAATGGCTGGGGATTCAGGGATCGAACCTGAGAATGACGGAGTCAAAGTCCGTTGCCTTACCGCTTGGCTAATCCCCAACAATTTGTTTCATTCATAGTTAGTAAATATGGGGCGATCGAGGGGAATTGAACCCCCGAATGTCGGATCCACAAACCGATGCGTTAACCACTTCGCCACGACCGCCATACTGCTATTAAGTTATTTCTGGCAGGGGCAGCAGGAATTGAACCCACACCAAAGGTTTTGGAGACCTTTGTTCTACCTTTAAACTATGCCCCTAAGTTAATGGTGGAGGGCGATGGATTCGAACCACCGAACCCGAAGGAGCAGATTTACAGTCTGCCGTGTTTAGCCACTTCACTAGCCCTCCACATATGGTGCCGGCGAGAGGATTCGAACCCCCGACCTACTGATTACAAGTCAGTTGCTCTACCAACTGAGCTACACCGGCATATTGAGTTGGTACATCTTACAGCATTTAAAAATGGTGGCTCGGGACGGAATCGAACCGCCGACACGAGGATTTTCAGTCCTCTGCTCTACCGACTGAGCTACCGAGCCTGATGTTTGATAATGGCGGAGCTGACGGGATTCGAACCCGCGGTCTCCTGCGTGACAGGCAGGCATGTTAGGCCTCTACACCACAGCTCCACATCATATTCTCGGATAAGTCCGAAGGTAATTTGGTTGCGGGGGCAGGATTTGAACCTGCGGCCTTCGGGTTATGAGCCCGACGAGCTACCGGGCTGCTCCACCCCGCGTCATTATAAAAGGTATATGGTGGAGGCTGAGGGGATCGAACCCCCGACCCTCTGCTTGTAAGGCAGATGCTCTCCCAGCTGAGCTAAGCCTCCATATTATCGTTGAACGACTTTTATAATATATCATATCTTGAATTTCTTTGCAAGCTTTTTTTAAATAAATGGTGACCCGTAGGGGAATCGAACCCCTGTTACCTCCGTGAAAGGGAGGTGTCTTAACCGCTTGACCAACGGGCCATCTTAATATTCATTACCATTGTAAGGTAATATGGCAGAGAGGAAGGGATTCGAACCCTCGAGACCCGGTTAGAGCCTACACGATTTCCAATCGTGCTCCTTCGACCACTCGGACACCTCTCTATATGGCTCCCCGAACAGGACTCGAACCTGTGACAACTCGATTAACAGTCGAGTGCTCTACCAACTGAGCTATCAGGGAATATAACTTACTCAAAGCGTATTGCGCCTTGAAAACTGGATGCGAAAGATTAGAATGAACACCTTTAGTTAGTTAGGATAAGCCCTCGACCGATTAGTATTCGTCAGCTGCACGCATTGCTGCGCTTCCACCCCGAACCTATCAACCTCGTCGTCTTCAAGGGGTCTTACTAATTGGGAA
>NZ_JCAALS010000040.1:0-48812 GCF_059686975.1 Paenibacillus xinjiangensis
TGAAAATCCTCCTCTGAATGTTGTCTCGACAACCTCATTCTAACCGAGGATTTTCACTATGGCTCTCTTTTTTTGCCTATAGCTATTTACACAAGTATATGGACTCTACTCTGAAAGAGCGCTGGAACACCGATAATGTTGCACAAAAGTCAGCATTATGAACTGAAGAGCGCTGGAACACCGATAATGTTGCACAAAAGTCAGCATTATGAGCTGGTACTGTAGGGTATCTGACGCCGTTTCAATTCGAATCGATGTATTACAAACGAGTAAGTTAGATGTATGATTGGGTGTCCACTTTCTTGACAGAAGTCCAAATATGCAGTTATTCTCCGCTCTCAGTGCCTAATAGCGTGATTTACCTTCGAATACGCAGGTATTTAAGCTTGAATTGCTCTAATAGGAGATAAGGCATGCGAAAGAATGTACTTTTGCAGTTTACACTATACGAGGAATAATAGAGCGATAATAGAATGCACTTTTGCAGTTCATACTATACGAGGAATAATAGTGCGAAAATTGAATGCACTTTTGCAGGTTTTTTCGGATAAAGCCGTTAAGCCGTGCTTCTTCGCAGAGCATACCGGGTGAAGCCTGTTTGCAGCACATCGGCTGAAAAATGAAGAAATGGGGTGCCCCTAAGGTCCAATGACCTAAGGGGCACCCCATTTCGGTTTTATTGATTACAGATTGAATTCGCTAGGGTTCAATCCAAGCGTGTTGCAGATTTCGCGAATAGCTGCTTGCTCGTTAGCGTCGAAATCCCCGTCTGCTGCGCCAATCGCGCTGCACACCCCAACAATGACACGGCCAACTTCTGGCTTGCTGCGGTATTTGGCAATTACTTTCAACGCTTCTTGCTTGCCGATCATCGCGTCGAATTCCATATTGCCTACATAATGATTGAATCGGTTGATGACATCAGACATATCGAACACTTTCAGCTCTTCACTGCGGCTGATATAGCCTGCCATCTTTTGCTTCTCGTTAGCATCGATAGAACCGTCTGCGCCTGCCACGATCGCACAGCCAGCCACTACAGCTTCTAGAAAGTCTTTATTTTTTAGTTTCTTAACTTGATCATTCAATCCCTGTTTAGTAGTCTGCAGCCATGATGTAAATCCACTCATTATTATCAACCTCCTATTAATTATACGTACGCTATACCTCTATTGTAGGTCTTCTAATAGGGCTTGGCAAATTTTGATGAATGTTGTCTGTATTTGCAAGGCTACTTCCGTCGTTCGGACTTCTGAATCAATTGGTTCACAACCTCCGACAGGACAAGACCAATGGCGATCGTACCGGATATCATGAATGCCCGCACACCGAGCTGAACAGCAACATCATATTCGTTCAAGACGACATCCTTCATCGCATCATACGCAATGCCACCTGGGACAAGCGGGATAATGCCGGATACACTGAAGACAATAATCGGTGACTTGTAGAACCTGGAGAAAAGCTGGCTAATAATCGTTACAAGCACAACGGCGAGCAGTGTCGCCGGAATAGCATCCAGCTCAAGCTGAATGCAGCATATATAGATCATCCACCCTACCATGCCGACAGCACCGCATTGCGGCAGCATCCGCCTCGGAACGTTGAAGATAAGGCCGAAGGCGGCAGAAGCTATGAAGCTGGTTACAAGCTGCTCAATCCCTATCATGACATATCCCCCAGATTAATAAAAAGAAAACACGACTGCAATTCCCGCTCCAATGGCGAATGCGGTCAGGAATGCTTCTGCACCCTTCGATAATCCCGATACGAGATGACCAGCCATCAGATCTCTAACCGCATTCGTAATGTGCAGCCCGGGAACGAGCGGCATAACGGAAGCGATAATAATCGTATCCAGATCAGCGCCAAGTCCAAGCTTGACCATTAGAACAGATACCGTGCCAATGGAAACAGAGGCGAGAAATTCCGCGAAAAATTTAATCGGTACAAAATGATGCAGCGCGACGACAAATAGAAAGCCGATCCCCCCAGCCAGTACAGCCGGAACGAAATCGCCCCATGTCCCGCCGAACATAATAAGGAAGCAGCCGCTGGCTATTGCCGCTACAAGAATCCGCAGCCAGACAGGGTAAGCAAAGGGAAGGCAATCAATTTCCTGCAGCAGCCTATATGCGGCTTCAATCTCCAGATCTCCCTTGCTTATTCGTCTCGATATGTCATTCACGAGAGAAACCTTCCGCAGATTGGTTGAACGCTCTGAGATGCGTATCAGCCTAGTCATAGGCGTAGAGTCATCAAGCGCGAATAGAATGCCTGTCGGCGTCACATAGCTATGAGAGTTTTTGATGCCATAAGCGGCAGCAATCCGGGCCATCGTGTCCTCGACACGGGACGTTTCACCGCCGTTTTGCAGAATGATTTTGCCAGCCAATAAACAGATCTGCGATATATCATGATTCATGCCCAGCGGCTGCTCCTTCATCCGAAGTCTCCCCATTCTCTCCCCTTAGTGAGCTGCTGTTATCGGCTCAGCGTGCTTATCGTGCTTAACGAGCGCATGCTTCTCCCAAGCCCGGCTCCTCCAACGGAAGAACATGATGAACGCACGCAGCCACTCATCGGCAGCAATAGCGAGCCAAATGCCTGCAAGCCCGAGATCGAGCTGGAACACAAGGAAATAGCCGAGTGGAAGACTAATGCCGACCATCGTGAACATCCCAATCCAGAGCGGATATTTGGCATCCCCCGCAGCACGCAAGGAGTTAATCAATACAATATTAATGGTACGTCCAGTCTCCAGTACAATACTCAGCAGGAGCACCTGCGCACCAAGACGGATAATCTCCTCATCAGTCGTGAACATACCCATCAGTCCATCGCGGAATAAGGTGATGACAATGACCATAATCAGTGTCGCGCCACTCGCCCAGCGAACGCTGCTCCATACGCGATGGTACGCTTCATCCTTGCGATTGCCGCCCACCATGCGCCCTACAATAATCGAGGTTCCGACACCGATAGCGAAGGCGAACAAATAGATGAACATTGAAATATTCGAAGCATACTGCCTTGCCGCAAGAGACTCTGCACCCAGGTAGGTGGCGTAATAGAGGAACACCATCTGACAGCCCTGATACATAACCTGCTCAGCAGCAGCCGGAATGCCGATCTTTAGTATTTTGCCAACAAACTCTCTCGTTAATGAAAAATAATACTTTACCTTCACTTTGATCTCCATGATCCGGTACAGCACAAGGAAGAATACGGTCAACGCAAGGAAACGGCTGACAACCGTCGAGATCGCCGCACCCTCAACGCCCATTGCTGGAAAGCCGAAATGTCCGAAGATGAGCAAGTAGTTGCCGATAATATGAATGACGTTCATACCAAGGGATACGAGCATCGCTTCCTTAGTGAAGCCGTGCACCCGAATAATAGCTGCCAGCGAGTTAATAATCGCTTGGAAGAAGATAAAGCCGCCAACAATGTGCAGATAGCTCTGCGCATACGCCAATATTTCACCCTGCAAATTCAGCGCTTGTAGAAGCTGGTTGCTGAACAAGAGGAACATACCGCTAATGACGAGGCCGACAAGCAGATTAAGCGTAACGGCTAACGCGGATATTTTGGCTGCCTCTATAAGCTTGCGCGAGCCTATATATTGAGCTACAACGATGGATGCACCGTTACCGATAACTTCAAGAATTAATAGCGCGATATGCAAATATTGATTGGCCGCTCCAACACCGGATACCGCATTGTCGGATATAGCGCTTAGCATGAACGTATCCGCAATACCCATGAGCATGAACAAAAATATTTCTAAAAATATCGGCCAAGTGAGGAAAAACAAATTAAACTCTCTGGACTTTTTCTCTGCTTGTAAGACTGCCATGATGCCACCTTCTTCTATTGAGAATACCTATAAAACAAAGGGTATCGTAGCATAGTTAAGAGGCAATTGCACGTACTAAATCGAGGTTAACAATAACTTCTTTTTCGCCAATAAGGAGGCTTGCCAGACGGCAATATGAATGAAGCGTTTACAATGGCTTCCAGTCGCCATTCCTAGTAAAAAGGCTCTATCCGCAGCATTCGCGAACAGAGCCTCTCTCTATGACTTTACCTACTTTTCCAGCAACGTTAAGAACACGCCTGGTTCCACTTCTATATCCTGCACCTCAACAAAGCCCAGCTTCTTATATAGGCTCTTCGCTGGATGATTGGCTGCTCCCGTGCTTACGGTATATTTGGCCGTCTTCCGGTCCGCATCCACAATGAAATGAACTAAGGCGCAGCCGATCCCTCTGCGGAAGTACTGCGGATGGACGATTAATCGAGAAATGCACAGCTCTCCGTCCTCCCCTGCCTCTATGGCTATAGCACCAGCTAATTGTCCGTCTATGTAACAGCCATAGAACTCCTCGTCACTGCTCATCAACGATTCGGCTGTATCACTCAATTGCGGGATGCCATGAAACCCGATCAGCTCGGCTTCTACTCGGTAAGAAGGAAGCTGTACCTCTAGCACTTCCTCTGCGACCGCTCTATCGGTTATGACAAGCTTGATTATGTTCATACTAGACACCTTTCAACAATGAATACTCCTCGCAAAGATACTTCATACACCCGACTTACATCGGAAGCTCCTTCAGCACCATCACAGCCGCGCCGGCAGCTACGGCCTCTTCTTTCAGTATGCCTTTGGAGAACTGCGGCTCGTACTGCGGATAATAATACGTATTGCGCTTAGCGATTCGAACCGCCGTATCGAAGACGGTCTCATGCGCGTTCAGCAGCGCTCCCCCTAGAATAACCTGCTCCGGGTGGAGAACATTAATGAGATTAGCTAAGCCAATTCCCAAATAGGCCGCTGCTTGATTGAACTTGGCTAGGACGAAAGCATCTCCAGCTGATAGTGCCTGCAGCATCTGCTCGAATGTGAGCTGCTCCATAGCATCATCATTGAATTTGCGGTTGACTTCGTTCCCCGCCACACTCACGGCTCGCACCTGACTCTCCAGTGCCTGCACAGACACGAATGCCTCCAGCGCTCCGTAGTTGCCCTGCTCATGCAATCTTGGTCCATCGGTCTGAATAATCATCTGACCGATGGCCCCTTCCGTATCGGTAGCCCCGTATACCAGCTGTCCATTGGACATCACAGCAGACCGCAGTCCTGCGCCGACATGAACATAGAGCATATGCTGATAGCTCTCGCTGCGCAGCGCCCAATGCTCGCCAATAAGCGCCGTATGGGCTCCATTATCCAGAAGAACAGGGAAGCCTAACGCTTCCTCCAGAAGATCGCATATCGCCAGATCACGCCAACCGGCTGATGGGAAATATAAGGGATCAAGAATGATGCCGCTCTCTCGATCCAGAGGACCTACCGCTCCGACACCCATGCCGAGAATACGGTCATGACTTAATCCATGCTCCTCCATGAAGGACTGTACCGTAGCCTTCACATGCTCGAGCAGCACCTCGGGTGTCATTCGCTCATCCATCTTCCAGCGCGCAACCGAGAGTCTGTTCATATGCAAGTCATATAGCCCAATGGAGGAGTAAATCCTTGAAATCTCTAATCCAAGCAGGTATCCGAACGTTCGGTTCGTCTGATACAGAATGGGACGTCTGCCTCCTGTAGAGCTGCCAAGACCCTGCTCCTCAATCCGCTTCTCACTGATCATCTCCTCCAGCAGACGAGTCATACTGCTGCTGGTTAAGGAGAACCGCTTCAGCAGCTCTGCCTTGGATACAATGCCGCGGTGAGCAATGTACGTATATACTTCGTTCTTAGGGGTGGGGTGCTTATTAAATCTCTTTGCCATAGGACTCCTCAAGTTCATCCATGATTTCCGTACGTTTATTCTGCGACCTTTATTATAACCGGAATGAATCCATACTGACTAGTCACTGCGCCCTCGCAGACGTCAGCTAATCATGGCGGAACGGGCTCTGAGGGGCAGGCATATGATGTGCCAACACCATTTTGTGCTAATGGAGATGAGACTGTGACGCTTCCTGCAATCGATGTGATCATACCCGCCATTGAGAAGGATCTAGGGACACTCCCTTATGTGATAGACAGTGTACGACAAATGGTGAAGCATCCCATCGGCAAATTCATGATCATCTCTCCCGACACGAAGCGAATGCGTGCCTTGTGCGCGCGCAAGGGCTGCATCTTCGTCAATGAGAATACCGTTCTTCCTATTACCAAAAAGAACATCAACTACAGCTCCGCCAGATGGGAACGCTCAGGCTGGCTCTACCAGCAGCTGCTCAAGTTGGGTGGAGACCGACTGGCGTCGAATAAGTATTACCTTGTCATTGACGCAGATACGGTGCTTATTAGACCGCATGCCTTCCTTACAACAGACAATAAAACGATTTTTTACTACCGCAGCTGGAGTCAGCCGGAATATTTCAAGACCTATAAGAAGCTAATGGGCAGCAATCCAAGCTCCAAGACCTCCTTCGTCACTCACTACATGCTGTTCGAACGAGCCAAGGTAAAGAAGCTCAAGCAAATCATTGAGAGCAAGCATGGTACCCGCTGGTATACGGCAATTATGCGAAGTATGAACAAGAAGAAGCAGTTCGCCTTCTCCGAATTCGAGACGTACGGCAATTTCCTGAGTGCCCACTATCCTGGGCGATATGTATTGAAGAGAGCACGGAATAAGAGCTTGTCTATGAGTGCCGGCTCCCTATCCGAGCAGAAGCGACAGAGGCTTGCTGCCACCTACCGCTCCGTCTCCTTCCACCACCGCAAAGCCTATTCACGCAAATAAACGAACAAACGGCTGAGCCCCTGTCCCTTAAGAGATCAGGCAGGCTCAACCGTTTATTATGATGAATCTATCAGCCTTCAGTCGTAACAGATCAGCCCCCCAGCTGTCTGCCGGGAGTACTGACTGGACGATTCTGCTTATGCTTATTCAGCTGAGTCTTCGATTTCGGCAGATTGCCGAACACGATCCAGTTGAAAGGAACGAAGCGAGCGAACAGCCCGACGACAATCCATGATCCGACCAGCGCCAGCACGAAGCCTCCTACATACCAGAGATGGAGCAGCATCGAGTTGCCGGTGTTAAGCGGATAATTCCGATACGCGAGCAGGAACAAGGGATGGATCAAATAGATACCGAAGGATAGAGCGCCTAGTCTCGATAGCAGCTGAGGCAGCTTAAACGGCAGCTTCCTGTACAAGACGAAAGCGAGCTGCAGCAGGACGAGCGCCGACAGATACGTATGCGCATTCCATAGAAACTCATAGAGCGTCGAATTGTAGGAATCGAGCTTCAATCGCGTCTGATACCAGATGTATACATGAGACAAGCCAGCCGTAAGCCACAGCGCCCACAGGATTATCCATGCACTCACCCGACCAGCTGTTACATGGTCCTTGGCGATAATGATCCACTCTTTGATTCTAGGATAATAGATTCCTAGGGCGGCACCTAACAAATAATAGGAGAAATAAGAGAGCGACCAGCTGCCCTTGTTCGGCACAGGCGTCTCCAGCACATACTTGTTAATAAGCACGAATGCCCACTGAATAGCGAATCCGGCTGGAATCGCCCACTTCACAAGACGCGGGAACCTCTTCAGCAGCCAGAGGAACAACGGGAACAGCAGGTAGAATTGAATGCTTATGAATACGAAATACAAATGAGTATAGGCATTCCCCGTTAATACTTTGGTTACGAAGCTATCAAGTGTTGCTTCCAGCGTACGGCTTCTGTAATAGGTGAAATGCAGAATGGTGAAGTATAACACCGAGAATACAAGATACGGAATAATGATGAAGAGCGCTCTCTTCTTGTAAAAGCTTCCGATCAGCTTGCGATCCAGCGGACGCGAATAATAGTTGTAGAACAGCACGAAGCTGCTCAGAAAAATAAACGTTGGCGTACCGAATTTCATGAAAATATTAAAAAAGTTATATAAAAAATAAAAGTTGGAGTTAACCATATCAAGCGTCGCATACGACGTTGAATGTACAGACAGCACGCCAATAATACATATGGCTCTTACCAGCTGCAGCTCGGGTATGTTCTCTCTCTTAAGCATAGTGCCTGCAGACATTCGCAGCACATCCTTTCTTCTGACTTTCCATGTTGAGCAAGAGAATTAGGCTGCATGCAGCTGCTTCTTCTTGTTGATCCTTATGACTCTATACCGTACATAATTGCAGTCTCATTCACCCATACTAAGGATGAAGCACCCTTGCGAATGGCAGACCATGTCCCGTTCCGTCCCATCCGTTCCTAACCAACCTTAAACCCGTTTCCTTAATCCAACCTTAAATCGTCCTTAATGTTCCCTGTATGCATCAATTAGGGAATATCGCCCAGCCCGCTTGCCGTCTCGATTAAATAGCCTTACCTAGGATAACATTCAAGACCTATGCTTGGAAGCCTAGCGAGCATAGTAAATTAATCAATGGCACAAAAAACCTGTCTTCCACGCTCGCCAGCTCGGCTAACAGGAAAACAGGCTTTTTAAGAAAGCTTCAGCTTACGTATTAATAATAACCCGCTTCTTCTTGTGATCCCACTCCATCTCGATATTATGCTGCTTGCAATAATCGTGAAGCGGAATCATAACGTCATCCTTGCCTTTGAACGGTTGAAGCTGACTGAATTCCACCGCTTGACCATTCACACTTAGGGTGACCGGCGCATCTACCAAATCCAGCGCTTTGAGCTTCTCAATGAGCTGCTTAGCCGATTCGCCTTCTTTGGCACCATTGATCCGGTAGCCGTTCGTCTGCCCTTTGGCATTAATGCCGGGCTTGACTGTGAAGCTCAACTCGATGCCTAGCGACTTCATAATCTCCAGCACTCGCTCGTTATAGGCACCATAAGGGAAAGCGACTACCCCTCTAGGGTTATTCAGCTCTTCCTTGATTTTCTGCTCCGCAGCAGCCAAATCATCTGTTATACGCTTCGTATACTCTTCTTCCGTTTCAGTACGCTTCTCATCCTTGAAATATTGCTTCCGCGTCATTACCGGCTTGGTCAGACCGTCCTCCCGCATCACACCATAATGATGCAAGTTATTCGTATGGCTATAGAAGTCCATCCCTGATTTCTGCATCTCTCGCATCTGATCCCAGGTCATCTTCGGCGTGCCCTTGAGGCTAGTATCTCCCACGGTAGACACAATAATGAAGTTAACGGCTGGGTAGTCATATTGCTGCAGCACAGGGAAAGCATCCTCATAGAAGCTCTCATACCCGTCATCGAACGTAATCAGCACCGCGTTATCCGGTACAGTCCCATCGTTCAATATAAAATCCGCGTACTCATTCAATCCGATAATATGAAAGCCACTCGCCTTCAATAATTCCATCTGCTCCTTGAACAGCTCGACCGTCATCTCTGACTTGCCTTCACGTGGTACTTCCGTAATATCATGGTACATCAGGACAGCTGCTTTATTCGAATAATATACGCCATTGTCAGCAGTATCCCGCAAAGCCCAGTCGACCTTCACATCAAACGTCTTCTCTATAAAAGCTCCCGGAACCATGATGTCCTCTTCCTCCATGGCAACGGCCGGCACCGTCTTCAGCTTCTCCCCATTAACGACAAACGTAACCTGGTCAGGAGCATTCGTGCTCGCTGGCTGCGAACAAGCAGACAATATCCATAAGCATGTAAGGATTAATAAAAGCTTAGTAGGATTAAGGCTGCGAATTCGACTTCCATTCATGTCAATCTCCCCCTTTTTTATCTCCTTCTATTAACGAAATTTCATTCCCAAATGTTGCTATATTATGATACGATTCTTATATCTTTTATCCTAATCTCTTAATATGGAGTCGAATCGTGCAGCTATGTATCCTACATTGTCACAATATATCGTTATCGTCGCTCTTGCTGGCGTCATCAATGTTCTGCTAGGCTGCTATGTCTATAGCATGAAGACTAGCTTCCCTGGACGAAAGGCATTCATATGGATGACGGGGCTCTCCGCCATCTACACCTTCGCCTATGCATTCGAGCTGTCCAGCCAGACCCTTCAAGAAATCCGCTTCTGGTTGAATATTGAATACTTAGGCATGCCCTTCATTGCCCCTTGCTGCCTTGTGATCGTCTGGTACTATACAGGCAAGGACAGGTTTGTGACCAGGCGAAACCTTTATCTGCTGTTTCTTATTCCGTTGATCACCCTACTCCTCGTTACGACCAATGAATATCATCATCTCTTCTACCGCTCTATTTATTTGCGCCCCAATGAAGCCTCTGCCATGGTCGATATCGTCATGGGCGAGTGGTATATTGTGAACGGCAGCTTCACCTTTGGTTGTCTGCTCGTGGGCGGCATTACTCTAATTAAACAATGGAAGCAAGCCAAGCATCTGTATCGCAGGCAGATTATTGTGATGCTTATCAGCCTATACCTGCCTATGGCTGCTGCCTTTCTATACTTGATCGGGTTATCACCTCATGGCATGGACCCGGTACCTATCGTGATGAGCGTGACGGGTATTCTCTATTTCTGGGGTATGCTATCAACGAATATGCTAAGGGTTGCCCCGATTGCTCGAGAGCATCTCTTCGAGAGCATGCGCGACGGGGTACTCGTGCTTGATGTCGAAGATCATATCGTCGACTATAATCCCGCAGTGAAACGGATGATATCGTCCTTGCACAAGGCAGCAATCGGCGAGACTCTTCAAGATATATGGATCAGACATAGCAAGGATGCTCCGCCAGTGCTAGACCATAACAATGATCGAGGGCAGCAGGAACACGATGTCCATTGGACAAATGTGATGGGGAATGAGGATGGGAGCAGTCGATTGGAAGAGCTTCGCTATTCGGTGCGATCCTCCCCTGTCATCCGCAAGAATCAGCAGCTCGCAGGAAGAACGATTATGCTGATCGACATCACCGAGAAAGCACTGCTGCAGGACAAGCTTCAGCATATGGCTGCGATGGACGGCTTGACCGGGATCTATAATCGATCCTTCTTCCTGCATCAGAGCAGACAGCTGTTCGATGCATCAGCCCATAGCAATCAGCCCGCTTCTCTGATTCTGTTCGACATCGACCATTTCAAGCAAATCAATGACCGCTTCGGTCACGATACAGGGGACCAAGCACTGCGTCATGTCGTAACTGTATGTCAACCGCATATTCCGCCTGATGGCTTGTTCGGCCGTTATGGCGGCGAGGAGTTCATTATCTATCTGCCAGGCTGCTCTCTCCAGCAATCACAGCAGCTCGCAGAGACGCTGCGCCACGAGCTGGAGATAAGCTCTTTCTTAACGATGGAGGGACAGAAGCTGTTCGTTACTGCAAGCTTCGGCTTGGACGAAGCTTACGCCATCTCGGGCAGGAAGCTCGAGGCTATCATTCGATCAGCAGACCAAGCGTTATATCAATCCAAGAACACCGGACGCAATCGCGTTCAGCTCGCTGCAGAGGTGTTCGCTTAGAAACGAGGCTTCATTACATGACTATTACAATATTGGGCGCGACTGGGCGGGTAGGGCGTCTGATCGTTCAACATTGCCTAGAGGACGGGCATACCGTTAGAGCATTGGTGAGAACGCCGGATAAGCTCAAGGAGATCAATGATCCACAACTTACAGTCGTGCAAGGGAATGTGTTAGCTGCCGAGGCTATCGCTCTTGCCCTAGAGGGAAGCGACGCCGTCATCAGCAGTCTTGGCACGGATGGAACGACTACACTGTCAGAGAGCATGCCGCTGCTCATCCGTGCAATGGAGGAGATAGGCATACAGCGAATCATCACGGTGGGAACCGCCGGCATCCTTCAGAGCAGGACTGAGCCCGGTCTGCTGCGTTATCAATCAAGCGAATCAAGGCGAACGCTTACTCGCGCCGCGCAGGAGCATCATGCTGTTCTCGAGCTGCTCGAGCGATCGAAGCTCGCCTACACCATCGTCTGTCCAACCTATCTGCCAGATGGTCCGAGGCTGGGTGTCTACCGAGTGGAGAAGGATTATTTGCCTGAGAACGGCACTCAGATCTCCGTAGCGGATACCGCTGCATTCACTTATCAGCAGCTGTGTACTGGCGAGTTCCTTCGTTCACGCGTCGGAATTTGCTACTAACTCAGTCAACCCGTTTTATACAAAAAAAAGGTTATCCCTCAGTAGTTAATACCTACTGACGAATAACCCTTTTCTACGTGGCAGATTAATTCGCTACATTCGCTCCGCTTGCTCAACCAGCTGCTTAATATCTTTCTCGATACTCTCTGGCGTATCATTCGATCCGAAGCGCTTCACAACCTTACCCTCATGGTTGACAAGGAACTTCGTGAAATTCCATTTGATCGCTTTGGAGCCCAGAATACCGCGTGCTTCATTCGTCAAATGCTGGAATAAAGGATGCGCATTACTGCCGTTCACATCAATCTTGGCATAGAGCGGGAAGGATACACCGAAGTTAATCTCACAGGCTTCTGCAATTTCTGTATTTCCTTCCAGCTCTTGACTCATGAACTGTCCACTTGGGAAGCCTAATACAGCGAACCCTTGATCACCATAGGTTTCGTGCAGCTTCTGAAGTCCCTTGAACTGCGGAGCGAAGCCGCATTTGGTTGCAGTGTTCACAATCAGCATAACCTTACCTTCATAGGGTGCAAGCGTCTGCTCTTCCCCGCTGATTGTGTTCACTTTAATATCGTATATGGACATACATTGAACCTCCCATGAGCTTATTTTGCATACTAATAGCTGAATGTATTTTATTAAATTCAATTGTACTCAATGTATATATCATTGTCAACCTGACATCCTCCATATTGCGGCTTTGACACATTCTCGATTATAATGCTACAATAACCTAATTAATTGCATGCAATTTAAATAGATGAACTTACTATTGAGGGGTGACATCACAGTGAATCACGATGATATACTGAAACTGGATAACCAGATCTGCTTCGCATTCTATGCTTGCTCACGTGAAATAACGAAATTATATCGTCCGATCCTTGCGGAGCTGGACTTGACTTATACGCAGTACATTACCCTGCTTGCCCTGTGGGAGCAAGACCATGTTAGTGTGAAGGAGCTGGGCTCCCGTCTGCTGCTTGACTCCGGCACATTAACGCCGCTTCTGAAGAAGCTGCAAGCCATGGGTCTTATTACGAGAACAAGGGACAAAGCCGATGAACGCAATCTGGTCATTGAGTTAACAGAGGAAGGACATGCGCTGCGGGAGAAAGCCAAGTGCATTCCCGAACGTTTATTCTCCGGCACTCCGGTCGATCCAGAGGAGATTTATGCGCTTAGAAGCCAGATCAGATCTCTCATGCATAAGTTCGACGATACAGCAGCAACACCCCCAGCAACCGAATAAGCATCGTATATGAAAAAGGGCGGCCTCTCTGCATCATGCGGAGAGGCTGCCCTTTTTTCTCGCTATTCCTTGACAATATATTCTATTGCTTATATAGTTGATTACATGAGTAATCAACCACTTAAGCGACCAAGAGGGGATGTACGGTTATGGCCCTAACAATCGATGACAGTCGGCCGATCTTCATGCAGATTGCCGAGCAGATCGAAGATGACATCATTCAAGAGAGGCTTCCTGAGGAATCGCAGGTCCCTTCCAAGAATGAGTTCGCCGCCTTCTATCAGATCAATCCGGCAACCGCGGCCAAAGGCGTAAACCTATTGGTAGACGAAGGCATTTTGTATAAGAAGAGAGGGATTGGCATGTTCGTAGCGACTGGATCACGCACGCTGTTGAAGGAGAAACGCAAAAAAATGTTTTTCGAGCAGTATATAGTTACGATGATTCGTGAAGCGGAGAAGCTTGGCATTACAACAGAGCAGCTAACCGAAATGATTCGCAAAGGGGAGAACGAATAATGGCCCATGTAGTCGAGGTTAAACAACTTACCAAAGCATACGGTGCAACGAAGGCTATTGATGACGTCAGCTTCGTTCTCGAGCCGGAGAAAATCTACGGCCTGCTAGGACGTAATGGTGCTGGCAAGACGACCATCATGCATATGATTACAGCCCAGCTGTTCGCCACAAGCGGTGAGCTGAAGGTGTTCGGGGAAGCACCCTACGAGAACAGCCGCGTGCTGAATCAGATCTGTTTTATCAAAGAGAGTCAGAAATACCCGGATAATTATCGGGTGATCGATGTCCTGGAGGTAGCAGCCTCGCTATTCCCCAACTGGGACAACGATTACGCTTATTCACTCCTCGCAGAATTCCAGCTGCCGTTGAAACGGAGAATTAAGAAGCTATCCCGGGGGATGCATTCTTCTGTCGGTATTATTGTAGGCTTGGCCAGCAGAGCGCCATTAACGATCTTCGACGAGCCTTATCTCGGTCTGGACGCTGTTGCGAGAGGGCTGTTCTACGATCATCTCATCGAGGATTATGCCAATCATCCGCGAACAATCATTCTCTCTACCCATCTCATTGATGAAGTAAGCCGGCTGCTTGAGCATATTATTCTCATTGATCGAGGCAAAATTCTCATCAATGAGGATGCAGAAGAGTTACGCGGCGCCGCCTACTCTATCGCTGGTTCCTCATCTGCCGTTCAGAGCTACATTGAAGGCAAGCCCGTTATCGCTCGCGAGCCGTTCGGCGCTCTGCTTACCGCATCCATCATGGAACGTCTTACCACACAGGATCGCAGACGCGCAGAGGAGCTCGGACTTGAGATTGCTCCTATCTCATTGCAGCAGTTAATCGTTCATCTGACGAATGGCAAATTAGACAGAAAGGCAGCTGATTCATAATGAACCGAGTATCCAGCGTGATGAAGCTCCATTCCAGAGACCTCAGTACCTTGCTGTTCATTCCATTTACGATTCTAGGGTTCAGCTTTTTGGTTAACTTGGTCACCGCATATTTGGGCAATACGGCGATTTATACTGGCGGGATTCTATCCATTATGATCTACGTCTTCGTCGTGGGTATCACGATCCTTGCCCAAACCTTTCCCTTCGCAATTAGCTTAAGTATAAGGCGAGTCGATTATTTCGTAGGCACGATTATTAGTGGAATGATAGCAAGCCTAACAGTCGCCCTTACCCTAACTATTCTTGCTATATTCGAGAGCAAGCTTACAGATCACTGGTGGGTTGATCTCCATTTCTTCAGTCTCCCCTATTTAAATGATGGCAATGTGGCTCAGCAGTTTTTAATGTTCTTCTCCGTATGCCTATTCTTGTTCCTCAGCGGTTTTATTATCGGCAGCGTCTTTCGGAGATTTAAAGGTGTAGGTATGCTTATCTTGTTCGGCTCCTCCATTATTATCTTTTCCGTTCTATCTTTCCTAATAACGAATTACAATTGGTGGGTTCCCATTTTTGAATGGTTTAGTGATCATACAGCTTTCCAACTTGCATTATGGTCGCTCCCTGTCTCCCTCCTATTCGCTCTTACATCCTACCTGCTGCTTAGAAGATCAACGATATAATACTGCAGAGCCCTCTTATCGAAAAGTGGCGGTGTCAAGCATTGCTGTTGTTGAATACAACGGTAATACCAAGATGCCGCTATGCTCGAGTTATCGAATAAGGGGGATTGGCTATGAATAAAAGTAATCGAATGGTTCCCACTGACTTCCAGCAGCTAGAGGTTATTCATGACCTGCACAGCGGACTGAGGGCTGTTATTGCCATTCATAATACGAAGCTGGGCCCTGCTCTAGGAGGCTGCCGCATGTGGCCCTATGCCTCTGAAGAGGCTGCCATCCAAGATGCCCTTCGCCTTGCACAAGGAATGACGTATAAATCAGCCATATCCGGTCTTCCCTTCGGCGGTGGAAAAGCCGTCATTATTGGCGATCCCGCCAGGCATAAGAATGAACCCCTATTCCGCTCGCTTGGTCGATTCATTAGACAGCTGCGAGGCCGATATATTACTGGGATGGATGTTGGTACGACCCCCTCGGATATGGACTGGATTCGTCAAGAAACAAGGTATGTAACCGATACTACAGGATCACTTGGTGCAATTGGCAATTTCACAGCGGATATGACTGCATATGGTGTATATCTGGGCATTAAGGCCTCTGCTAACCAAGCATATGGATCAGAAACTCTAAGCAATAAGACCATAGCTGTACAAGGACTGGGGAAGGTCGGCTTCTCCCTCTGCCGGCACTTAGCGAGAGCAGGCGCACAGCTCATCGTATCCGATCTGAACACAGAGCTGACGAGTCGTGCGGAGCAGCAATTCGGAGCCCGCTCTGTTCACGCAGATACGATCCATACGAAGCCCTGCGATATTTTCTCCCCTTGCGCTCTTGGCGGTATTCTGAATGATGAGTCTATCCCGCAGTTGAATTGCAGCATTGTCGCTGGTGCTGCGAACAACCAGCTGGCAGAGGCTCAGCATGGGATCAAGCTGCATAGACGAGGCATCCTCTACGCACCGGATTATGTCATTAACGCAGGCGGCATTATCGTTACCTCGGCAGAGCTTAACGGCAACTCCCCCTCCTTCGCAAGAGGAAGAGTGGAGCGCATCTATACCACATTAACCGACGTATACAAGCGAGCTGAAGCAGACGGCCTTCCATCGGCAGCAGCCGCTGATCTCCTAACTAGGCAGCTGCTGCTCACTTCTTAGAATATGTAATTTTACTTCACATAAGATTGTCGCAGCATACACTCCGTACCTCAAACCCACTGGATTTTGTACAATATGCTTAAATAATCGATCCTATTTGGCCTCGTTATCTAAAAATAACTTTACGCCTACTAAACTTTATGTTAGCTTTTATATCATCACTGTTATGAAAGCGAGTGGGTTGAAGATGGATCTGCAACATTTATTGACAATCCCCATTCTATCCAAAGCGAAGGTTATCGCCGGACATCGCGGCCTCGATCGCTTGGTACAATCGATTAATATTATGGATGCACCAGATATTGTGCAATTCCTGAAGCCGGGAGATATGCTGCTGACGAACGGTTATATACTGAAAGACCGTCCCGATGCGCATCTTGCATTCATTACGGCTATGCATACAATTGGCTGTGCAGCACTTGCTGTCAAGACACAACGCTTCTCTCTTGAGCTATCTCCGCAACTGCTGGAGACAGCCGACAGACTGGGCTTCCCAATCATCGAGCTGTCTGAGATAGACAATACACTCGGTGAAATATTCCAACAGTCGATCAGCTCCATCCTTCAGAACAAAACCCATGAGCTCCACTACGCCTTGTCTATTCACAAGCAATTCTCCACGATGGTGATGCAGGGAAAAGGCATACCGTCCATTGTAGATACTTTATCGCAGCTGCTGTCCTCACCTGTCCTACTGTTAGGCTCGAAGAAGCAGATTACGGCAAGCTCCCATTATGCACAGCAGATGGATCACCATTCTCTCGCTGCGCCCATTTTATCATTTATAGATGAATACCCTTCCTTCCACACCGCCTTCTCTATCTGTCTGCTTACTGCCGATAAATATCGGCATGCCGAGCTGCATCCCATATTCACCGACCGGCACGAGGGCTACTTGATCGCGCTGTATGACAGTCCCGCAAGCTCTAAGCTATCCACTCTGGCACTAGAGCAGGCCGTCAATGTAATCGGTCTGGAATTGACCAAGAAGCAAGCGGTCAAGGAGCGTTCCCGCCGTTACAAGAATGAATATTTCTCCGATCTCATCCAGGGCTTCATCCGATCCGAACAAGAAGCGCTCCATCGCGGCAAGAAATATGGGCTGCAAGCGCAAGGCAGCTCTGTCCTCATCATCGCCAAGAAGGATGAGCCCTTAGCAGGCATGCCAAATCAGAGCCTCACTCCCCCTGGGGAGGAGCGGTTCATCTCGGAACGGGATGCTTATTACGAGCTCATCAAGCAGGAATTCGCTAGGCTGAGCCTCCCATTCGTCATGTTCACCAAGAACGACCAGTTCGGCATACTCGTCTTTTTGACTGAATCGTCTTGGGATGAACAAGCCGTTGTCCAGCAGCTCGAGAGGATAGCAAGCAATCTATATAAGGAGTCGCAGATCAGCCTATCCTTCGGAATAGGCAATCCCTATACGAACGTATTGGATATCGGACTCTCTTATAAGGAAGCAGTCAAGGCACTCCAATCTGGCCACCAGATGAGGAAGACGAGATTCGCACATTCCTATCAAACCATGGATATAAGCCGTCTGCTTCGCATGATTCCCTACGATGAGCTGCTGCAATTCCATCAAGAAACCTTCAAGCCCTTCGCCGGCCGGGATTCAAGCGAGTGTAGTGAGCTGATGAAAACCTTGTCCTCCTTCTACGAGAATCATTGCCAGATCGTCGATACGGCCAAAGAGCTGTTCGTACATCGCAACACAGTCATCTATAGGCTGGAGAAATGCGAAAAGCTGACCGGCAGGAACATCAAGGACCCGATGGAGAGCCTGCGCTTCCGCCTCGCCTTTGCACTTGAGTCGTTGCTTAATGTTCATCCCGTCCATAATGAAGCTGTCCATACGTCTTAAACCAAGAATGTGTCATATATAATGACACATTCTTGACTGTAGAGAACCCCCTGTTTTTTATGAGGGGTAAAATCCCCCGATTTTTTTCGTTAAAAATGTAGCTCTCAGATCGATCGTCTTAGATCGATTTTCTTCGACGACAGTAGAACCACAGAATAAAAAAAGTGCCGAAAAGCACCTTGGACTTTCTCGACATTCTGAGGTTGTATTAAATACAATCTGCAACACGCGAGATAGACTAGTTAATTGTGTGCGCTGGAGCTACATTGTATTTCGTGCAATCAAATCAGTGGAAACGGCACTAAAATTCCGATTAGGTTGTATCACATACAACCACAGACTGTAGAGAACTCCCTGTTTTTTATGAGGGCTTAAATCCCCCTAATGTTTTCGTTAAAATGTAGCTCTCAGATAGTTTTGATCGATTACTCCTCGACGACACGAGAACCACCAAATTAAAAAAAGTGCCGAAAAGTCCTTTGGACTTTCTCAACACTCTGGAATGTGTCATGTATAATGACACATTTTTTGTTTTTCTATTCACACCCGTCACCTATTGTCTAATTTAACTAAGTTATTTCTATTTTTATGTTCAAAATAACTAATGACAACTGTACCAACAGTCTATATGATAGGAATATATTACTTAATGTTAGATTAACTGACACAAAGAAACGAACAACCAACAAGGCTGGGCGAAAGGGGCTACCTACTATGGCTATACAAATACAAGGCGTATCCAAATCATTCGTCAGTGCAACCGGAGAAGATATTCAGGTATTAGCTGAGGTTTCGATGCAGATCAAGAAGCAGGAGTTCTTCAGTATCGTTGGACCGAGCGGCTGCGGCAAGAGTACCATCTTCAATATTATCGCCGGGCTGCTCAAGCCAACGAGTGGCAAGGTCATCGTCTGCGGCGAAGAGATCGATCAGACGACTGGTCATGTCGGCTATATGATGCAGAAGGATCTGCTGCTTCCTTGGAGAAGCATCCTCGACAATGTCACGCTAGGCTTGGAAGTGAAGGGCATGTCCAAAAAGGATCGCAGCGATATTGCCATGGATTATCTGGATCGTTACGGCCTAGCTTCATTCGCAGGTGCCTATCCCTCCACGCTGTCAGGCGGTATGCGCCAACGTGTAGCCCTCATACGCACCCTCGTTACCCAGCCAGACATTATATTACTGGACGAGCCCTTCTCAGCACTTGATTATCAGACCAGACTCATTCTGGAGGATGAAATCTTGTCTATCCTGAAATCCGAGGGCAAGACAGGCGTCCTTATCACTCATGACATCGAGGAAGCGATCGCCGTCTCTGACCACATTGCCGTCATGAGCAAAAGACCAACGACTGTGAAGCAGGTATACGACATCGGTCTCGCCTCGCAGTACGGCTCAGCACTGAAAGCCCGCTCCGACCAGAAATTCAAGCAGTATTTTGAATCGATATGGTCTGAGCTTGATATCCAAATGGGGAGGATCAGCTAATGAAGAGCACATCACCTAATATCACCCTCTCTGGGCAGCCTGCTGGAGTTGCGAAGAACAAGCTCAAACGCAGATCGTCCACCTTCTCCAAAGAATGGCTGATCACGATGCTGTGGCGGTTCATCATTGTTGCAGTCATCTTAGCGATATGGGAATCCGCCGTTCGCTTGAAGCTGGTCAACGGGTTCCTCATGGGATCGCCGAACGCCATTCTCGATGCTGCCATCACCATGGCCAGTTCAGGACAGCTGCTTACTGACGCGTTCGCGACTGTGAATGCCACCGTCATCGGCTTCGTTGCCGGAAGCTTGTTCGGCTCATTGGCAGGATTGCTCATGTGGTATTCCAAGTCCGTCGCCCGTGTGCTCGATCCGTTCATCGTAGCGCTCAACGGTATTCCGAAGATTGCTCTCGCTCCTATGATTATCATCTGGTTCGGTTCAGGCATCTTCTCCAAGATTGCTCTAGCCTCAGTAGCAACGTTTATCGTAGCGCTGCTGTCGGCCTACCAAGCGACTCATCAAATCGAGGAATCACAGATTAGTCTAATGAAATCCTTCGGTGCTAAGAAATCACAAATTTTCCGCAAAATCATCGTTCCGTCCTCCCTGCCATGGATCATCTCCGCGTTCCGTATCAATATCGGATTGGCGCTGGTGTCTGTCGTAGGCGGAGAATTCATCTCTTCAGACAAAGGACTCGGACATATGGTATTCGTCGAAGGCAACTTGTTCAACCTTCCGGCAGTATGGGTTGGCGTATTCATGCTTATGCTGGTCGCCATGCTCCTCTACACCTGTGTTGGTTATATCGAATCCCGTCTCCTTCCGTGGAACGACAACAAGTCCAGCAGCAAGTCCACATCTGTATAGCTTGACCTACAACCATTAAAGGGGCCTGATGACTAATGCGTACATTCAAAAAGATAGCAATTCTAGCAACGATGACGGTTATATTGACTACTCTGCTCAGCGCATGCGGGGGCAATGCTAATAAACCTGCGAATGGCACAGCTGGATCTAACAGCGAGGGACAAGAGAATACGAAGGTGGATACGATTATGGTGTCCGAGGTTTATCACAACCTGCTCTACCTTCCGCTCTATGTAGCCAGCAACCAAGGATTCCTAGAGGAGAATCGCATTGAGCTATCCTCCATCCGCGCTGCCGGAAGCGGACCAACAGCATTATCCTCCGTTATATCAGGCGAGTCCGCGTTCTCCTTCCATGGTCCTGAGCATGTCGCTTTCGCCAATGCGAAGGGCGGAGATGCTCGCTCACTAGTCCTTCTATCGGGAAGCGCACCAGTATGGGCGGTTGCACAAGAAGGAGTAACGGTGAACTCACCGGAGGACTTCAAGGGCAAGACGATCGTTGTAGGCCTGGCGCCTACAAGCTCGAACAGCTTACTACGCAAGCTGTTCGCTGACAACAACATCGATATCGACAAGGATGTGTCCATCACTGAGGTTCAGAATGGCTCCGAGCTTGGTGCAGTTCTAGCCGGCAAAGCCGATATCGCTATCGTGTACGAGCCTCAGCTTGATCAAGGGATTGCTGAGGGACTGCATATTGTCCATGATTTCACGAAGGATTATCCTGACTTTGCCTTTGCAACGATGAATACAACCGCAAGCTTCATTGAGAAGAATCCTGATCTCGTTCAACGCTTCGTTACCTCTATCGAGCAAGCGCTCGACTATATTCAATCGAACCCTGAGGGCGCCAAGGAAGTCGCTGTGAAGGAATTCCCGAATCTAGACAAGCAAGTCGTGGAGCAAGCCGTACAACGCATGATCGACAGCAAGGTATACCCTGCCGAGGGACACATCAATGAATCAGCCTTCGAGACCGCAATCGGCATGCAGCGCTTTATCGGCAATCTGAAGGAAGATATCGCTTACGAGGACATTATCGATCCAAGCTTCACTCAATAAAGAGAGAAAGGTTGATTACTCTGAACATCCGCTATCAGGACGACTATCTCACACACCGCCGTACAGAAAGCGCCAAATATGCGGACGGAGTTATTACCAGCGAGGAGCTTGCTCTATTCACAGCCGACTTGAAGCTGATTCGAAGCTTCAAGCTGCCGGAAGAGGTAGGGCCCAATACCCCGCATAGGAGAGTGCCTCTGCGATGATAACGAAACCACTTAATGAGCTGACAATTACCGAAGCCGCAAAACTGATTAAGAACAAGACGATATCTCCCGTCGAGCTTACTGAGTCCTATCTGAATCGAATCGAGGAAGTTGAACCTGCTGTGCAAGCCTTCGTTACGGTAACCGCAGAACAAGCCTTGCAGGCTGCAAGGGAGTCTGAGCACAAGCTGATGGCAGGTGACTACCTCGGTCCTCTGCATGGTATTCCATACGGAGCCAAGGACATTATCCATACCGCTGGCATTCGCACCTCAGCTGGATCAAGCACCTATCCTGACTTCGTGCCAGAGACGAATGCTACTGTAATTGATAAGCTTCAGGCTGCAGGCGCTATCCTGCTCGGTAAGACAACAACGACGGAATATGCCTTCCAGGGAGGAGAGCCGTCTACCCGCAATCCGTGGAATGTAGAGCATACGCCGGGCGGCTCCAGCTCAGGCTCCGCCGCTGCAGTCGCGGCGGGCATGGCTTCCTTCACACTCGGAACACAGACCTTCGGATCTCTGCTTAGACCAGCAGCTTACAACGGATTAACCTGTATGAAGCCCACTTACGGCAGGGTTAGCCGTAACGGTGTCATAACAGCCAGCTGGAGCCTTGATCACATTGGCGCCTTCACGCGATCCGCACAAGATAATGCGATCGTTCTCGAAGCGATAGCCGGACAAGATGAGCTGGACCGCTTCACGCTTCCTCACGGCAAGCCAGCCTTAACAAGCGCGCTACAGCAAGATATTTCAGGAATGGTTATCGGTCTGCCAAGCAGCTTCTTCCAGACAGATGAGCCTGCCATCTTATCGGCCGTAGAGGCGGCAATAGCCGTACTTGGGAAGCTGGGCGTGCAATGGAAGACGATTGCCCTGCCCTCTTATATGGAAGAGACTATCGCAGCTCATCGTACAGTTATGCGAGCAGAAGCTGCAGCCTTCCATCAGGAACGCTTCGCAGAAGCCTCGGATCGTTACGGCCACACGATGCGGGAGCAGCTGGAGCTCGGCTACCAGACGAGTGCCGTTGATTATTTGCAGGCACAGCGCATCCGAACGATATTCCGCAGCGAGATGATGCTGCTGTTCGATGAGGTCGATGTCCTATTGACCCCATCAACGCCGTATGTGGCCCCTTATGGCTACAAAACTGGCAGCCCTATCTTCAATGGACCATTCACCAATACAGGACTGCCGTCCATAACCGTTCCCATCGGGTTCGATACTGCTTCTGTGAAGCAGCTGCCTATCGGCATGCAGCTTGCTGGCCCGCTCATGAGAGAGGACCGCTTGCTATCTATCGCTCATCATTATCAGCAGGCTACGAATTGGCATCAGGCTACGCCAAGCATACACATTCACTAGGAAAGGAATGACAGCTGTTATGTCTACCATCATACATGCAAGTGCAGCACCGAAGTTCCCGCTCCCCTTCTCGCATGCCGTCCGCGCCGGAGATTTCGTCTACGTCGCTGGTCAAGTTGGCGTTGATCCGCAGACACTTGAGCCTTTAGGCGGCATCAAGGAGCAGACTGAGCAATGTATTAACAATATTGAAGTCATCTTGCAAGAGGCTGGCCTTACACTCGACCACATCGTGAAGGCAACGACTCATCTCGCTCGTATCGAGGATCAGCCTGCATACAACGAAGTATATGAACGGATGATTAAGCCGCCATATCCCGCTCGCATTACCGTATTCAGCGGGTTAGGCCCTTATTTAATCGAGATGGAAGTGCTGGCGTATGCGCCTTCCGTCCGGGGAGAATAGCACATCGCACAAGAGCACCTATACCCATACATGGGTAATAGGTGCTCTTTTTCATTTTACTGGAAGCCTATTCATAGACTTGCCCGTAATGATTGAAGAATATGGTATCTCAAGAACAAGAGGAGGCTCATTAGAAGTGAAAAAAATCGTTGCTTCTGTACTTGCACTCACCTTACTGCTCATTTCTTCCGTACCAGTCACATTCGCAGCAACCAGCATCACCGTATCGATTAATGGCAAGACCGCTTCATCCCAAGACTCTCAGCCTTACACGAAGGGCAGCGCCCTGATGGTACCGGTACGCATGACCGCCCAGCAATTGGGGCTAGCCGTCAGCTTCAGCCGCCAAGAGAACGAGGTACGACTGAACAGCTCGGGCACCGAGATAGCCTTCCAAGTTGGAAGCGCTGAAGCTTCTAACAATAAGAATGGTCAAGTCGTTAGCTTCGGAACAGCCTCCATCGAGAAGAAGGGCCGCGTATACGTACCGATTTCTTTCTTCCATGACGTACTCGGCTACACAGCCAGCTATGATGCCACTAAGAAAACAGCCATTATTCATTCTACCGATTATGAGATGAACACGTTAGTTGAAGATGTACTGAGCTTATTCATGAAAGGCAGCTATCAGCAGCTATCAGATCATTATTTCGACGAAGGCCTGAAGGAGCAAGTAACCGTTAGTATGCTTAGCTCTGCATGGGAAGAAATCTCCTCATATGCAGGCAGCTATATTGGCGTGGAATCCGTTCAGTCGGAGGTAGACAGCAGCACCAATGTCGTCTACATAACCGCAATTATTTCGTTCGAGAAGATGGATATTAAGCTTACTCTAGTCGCTAATAGCACTCAGAAGCTTGTCGGCATACTCCTAGAATTAGCGCCGGAAGAGCTTTCGGCTCCGTCTACGATTACCGAGGAAGAGACTATCGTTGGAGAAGGAAACGCGTACCCGCTTGGAGGAACGTTAACGCTCCCTAAGACAACATCCGGTCTACTGCCCGCAGTCATTCTTGTCCAAGGCTCTGGAGCCAGCGACCGAGACGAAGCCGCTGGCGCCTACAAGCCATTCCGCGACTTGGCTTGGGGCCTTGCGCAGCAAGGTATAGCTGTACTGCGTTACGATAAGCGAACCTATACTTATGCGAGCAGCTTCACACCTGAGAATGCCACTTCGCTGACCGTTAAGGAAGAATCGGTAGATGATGCGATTGCAGCAGCTAAGCTGCTCAAAGCCGATCCACGCATCGACCCTTCCCGCGTCTACATTATCGGCCATAGCCAAGGCGGCATGCTTGCGCCTCGAATCGATGCAGAGGGCGGAGATTTCGCAGGGATTGTATCCCTGGCAGGCACGCCAAGAACCTTATGGGAAATCATCTATGACCAGAACTCCGCCTTCATTGCTGGCATGGAGGATAGCGATCCAGAGAAGGCAATCAATAAAGAATGGCTCGAGGCCGAATATACCAAAGCGAAGGCCATCGCCTCCCTAAGCGATGAAGAAGCGAAGCAGTCAACGGCATTCGGCATCACTTCCTACTATTTCAAAGAAATGGACGCTCACAGCGCAGCCGCTTATGCAGCCAAGCTGACGAAGCCCATTCTGATCCTGCAGGGTGAAGATGACTTCCAAGTCTATGCCAATAAGGATTATGTCGAGTGGCAGAAGCTGCTCAGCGGCAAATCCAATGCCTCCTTCAAGCTGTATCCTGGGCTCAACCACTTCTTCGTCGATTATGACGGGCCCGGCGCAGGCACCTTGAGCGAGTACAGCTTCCCCGGCCTCGTCTCTACTGAGGTTATTGCCGATATCGGCGAATGGATATTACAAAAATTTATCGAATAACTGCTACTCCGTCCCATAATATCGAAATTAGCCTATTTTGCAAAAAAACAGCTATTCAGTCCGTTACACTTTGATTTATGTGTTATGGACGCATAGCTTACAATTTTCTTCCATACAGCTCCAAAGATGAACCGCTTCTCGTTGAATATCTAATCCAGTACAAGTGTGAGGTTTTTTATGGCATCAAAAAGACGGCGCAGGGAGCCTTCATCTGCACCGTCTTTAGATCATTTATGGTCTTTTTTATAGAATAACCAATCCGATTGTCACTTCGTAACTGTTACCGTAATCGTGTCGCTGACCGTTGCGCCGGCAGCGTTAAGCAGCTCCGCACGATACACATAAGTGCCGATTGCGCGGTCCGTTAACGTCGTTACAGCGCTTTGTGCCGCTGGCGTTGCAGCTTCCAGCTGCTGCGTGTCGATCAGTACATCATCTTCGTACAGACGGTATTCCGCCGCATTAGTGCCCCACCACAGATTCATCTGTACGTCATAGCTCCCGTCGCCGTCCCAGTTGTTCGCATAGAGCACCGACTTGCCTGGCGAAGCATCCTTCACCGTAACCGAAAGGGTATTACTGACCGTTGTGCCAAATACGTTTGTCAGCTCTGCCGTATAAACATATGTGCCGTTAGACTTGCCCGTAATAGCCGTCTGAACCTGTTGCGCCGAAGGGGAGACATCCGACAGCTTCACCGTATTGATCAGCGTGTCGTTCTCATACAGCTTGTAGGTTGTGCCGTTATTGCCCCACCACATGTTCATCGTTACCGTATAGCTGCCATCCAGCAGGCCGGTATCATGGCCATTGTTGTCCGACAGCACAGGCATGCCGGGCACCCCCATTGCCAAAGGCAGTTCTACCACTTCTGCAAAATCAGCGAGACCTCTAGGCTTCAGCTGATACAAGCCTCTGAAGATCGCCGACACGCCTGTAATATCCACTTTATCGCCTTCCTCGTAAGGGAATGCCGCAAGCGACAGTCCCGTGCGCACATCGACACGGATATGATTGCTTGTCCCGTCCTCGCTACTAGCAACGAATTCAAACGAGCCGCTTGGCGAAGCGGTAATGATATCTGTAATCGTCACACCCTCCAGCTTCAGCAGCTCGCCTTGATTTGCGTCGTTTACCGCTTCCACAGCGGCAGCAGCAGGTAGCTCAGACCCTCCCGTCTTCTCGATTTCGACGATTTCGGCAAGCTCCAGCTCCGTATTGTAGAGCACAGTTGCTGCCGTTATTTTGACCACATCGCCTTGATGGTAACCAGATGCCTGCTGATAGACATAAATGCCTCCCGTTTCATCCTGCAAGTAGAAGGCTTGCCCGCCAAAAGCTCCCGGCTCCGTCGTGATAACGCCTTCCACAGTTACAAGCGAGCCCACAGCCTCAGCGCGTGCTTCGGCAATCGTGCTCAGCTCGGGAATGCCGCCATTCTCGCCAGGCAGCTCCTCAGCCGGCACATCATCAATTGTGACTGTTTTGGTATAGAGATTAGTCGAGCTTGTAAGCACCTGGCGCAGACGCAGGCTGGCCGATCCAGCAGTGCCTGGTTTAAGCTGTACGGTTAAATCCTTGTACGCATATCCAAGCGAATCAGATGTTACACTGAAGGAAGCGCTGTAGCCGTAGTTCGTCGGCCATGTGCCGTCGGTGTTCTGCACCTTGGCAACCTGAGTGCCGCCCGCCAAGTAAATGCCAATCTGATAGCCAGATACCGTCGTATTTGGCGCCATGCCGTCAATAACGACGCGGATTGGGAATGATTCCGCATTCGGCAGCGTATCCTGATGAACAAAGCTGTAAACCGGATTATTAACGATGGAAGAACCGCCGTAGGACCCTGCCTTGAAGGTCGACATATCGTACCACACATAACCGGCGTTCGGAGCAGCCCATGGCTCCGGCTTCGGCTCCGTCGATGCTGCCGGATCTTCAAAAGCATGCAGCGCTGTTGGCTCGTCCAGTTCAAGACCATCTACCTCAGAGAAGCTGGTAAAGCTTTCTTCAACAGCCAGCCAGTCAATCAGATTGACAAGCAGTACGCCATCGTCGACTTCTTTAAAGCCGTCGTAAGTTGTTTTTTTCGCGCCGGTATCCTCGCGCAAATATTTTGGCGTAACGTCTTCAACCGGGGAGGAGTCGCCGATGAAAGCCGCTTTGCCTGCGCCAACCTTGGATACGGCGACATAGGGACCTTCTGCGATACCGCCGCCATTGTATACGCCTTGGTCTACAGCGGGGCCCCAGGCTTCATTCGTTTCAGGCACGTATACAATGCCCTTAGCCTTCTCAGGGTCCATAATGGCAAGAGTAGAGCCGGCATGCATCGCAACACTTGATACACCTTCCGTAATACCAAAAGCCTGCTCCGGTTCAACGATGACATTAGCGTTAACGTCGCCTAATGCGTTGTAACGGAAGCGGACGCCAAAGTTTTCGCCCAGCCAATCAGAGCTGGATACATCCTGCATCGCTGCGGAAGCCTTCTCGGCATTACTCATCCCTTGCGTCGGATCAGTCCATGCACCGCGGCGGTAGCCGTTGAACGACTCCGAGCCGTCCCAGCGGTTTTTGTTGCGGTCCGCATTATAATGGTCGCCGATGAAGAAGATGCTGCCACCATGTTCTACATATTGAAGCATTGCATCCTGCTCACTCGTTTTAAAAGGAACGTTAGGTTCTGCAATAACAAATACATCGTAATCCTTCAAGTCATCATAGGTGAAAGGAGTTGTCTTACGAAGCTCCTTGACATAGTAGCCGTTATTGGCAAGCGCGTTGCCGAAGTCGGAGAAGCCTCCGTCAATAACCCAGTCTGCGGCACCGGCCGTTTGGGCGTGCGAATTATCGAACAACACCTTCTTGCCGGCATTTTCATTTACGACTGCAGCGTTGATATAAGGGGCCGGATCGGCTGGTCCTTCAGCGTGCGCTTCTTGAATCCCGGTTCCCCAGTACATTTGAAACGACAGAACCATAGACAGCGCCAGCACTGTCATTAGCCACTTCGTTCTCCATCTAGCAAGCCTTCTCATTCCTATCCCTCCAATGATAATCTATTATCACAACGACCATATTCTACCATGTAAAAAGGAGGGGAAGTTATATGTTTTTGTAAAAACTAGTAACCTAATAGGGTGAAATCTATTGAATTGGTAAAAGGGTGGACAGCTATGGTGCGACGGAGCTGAAAATATAAAAAGCCTCCCGAGCTGCATCCTTCGCAGCTTAGGAGGCTTTATTTGATTCGGGTATGCAGCTACCTTCCGGCAACTCTAGTCGCATTCTGCAGCCGCTCCAAGGCAAAGTCAGCCAGCAGCGCCAGAATCGCGGCAGGAATCGCTCCGGCATACAGACGAGCGGAGTTATTCATATTGATGCCCGAATAGATTTCTCGCCCCAATCCATCACCGCCCACAAGCGGCGCAATCGTCGCGACCCCAATCGCAATCACTGCAGCAATTCGTATTCCCGTCAGCATGAACGGCAGAGCGAGAGGCAGCTGTACATTGACCATAATCTGCAGCGGACTCATTCCGACCCCCTTGCCAGCTTCCATAATGGACTTGTCCACCTGAGTGAGCCCTACATACGTATTGCGAATAATCGGGAGCAGTGAATACAAGAACAAGCCCACAACAACTGTTGTCGTCCCAAGGCCGAAGACAACCATCAAGAGCACCAAGAGCGCGAGGCTCGGGAATACTTGAATGATGTTCGCTATCGTGAGAATAATCCGTGCACTCGCCCAATTACGTGATGCCAATATACCGAGAGGGATGCCCACCGCAAGCGCCAGCAGCAGGCCAATCAGCACCATCATAATATGCTGCCCAGTGAAGACCAGCAGATCAACCCAATTTTCTCTAACATAGCGGAAAAACATATCCATCTCGATTCACTCCATTATTTCAGCAATCCGATCTGCACTAAATACTCCTCGGCTACCTTTTTCTCATTGCGTTTATTCACATCAACCTCATAGTTCAGATCAATAATCGTCTTCGCATCCAGCTTGCCAATGAGCAGATCAATGACCTCCTGCAGCTCCGGATGAGCTTCCAGCACTTCCTTGCGAATAACCGGAGAGGCATCATACGGCGGGAAGAAATGCTTGTCATCCTCCAGCGTAACCAGATCATATTCCTTCAAGCGCGCATCGGTCGAATAGGCGACGACGATATCCATCTTATTAGTTGCAATAGCACTATAGACGAGCGCTACCTCCATCGGATAGACCTTGCCGAACGAGATGCCGTAGACCTTCTGGAAATCCGCATACCCATCACCAGCACGCTCGAGCCAAGACGTGTCAACTCCCAGTCTCATCGACTGCGCTTTATCCTTCACATCCGTTATCTTCTGAAGATTCTCCTTCTCTGCCAAATCCTTGCGAACGGTGAATGCATACGTATTCTCGAAGCCATAGGAATCAAACCACTTCAGCCCGTAATGCTTGTCGAAGCCCTCTTGGGCTTGTTTCAATATGCTTGCACGGTCGTTCGTCCGCTCGATTGGAAAATAATCATCCAGAATAATGCCCGAATAGAGCGAAGCCATCTGAATGTCATCATTCGTCAGCGCATCCAGCACAACTGTGCTTGTCGCCAGATCAGGCATAACCTTCACCTTCATATCCGTCCGGTCCTCAATGAGCAGCTTGTACATATTGGCAATAATCTTGGGCTCAGAGAAGGTCTGTGTCCCAATTGTAATGGTGTTGCTGTTACCACAGCCTGATAGCATAGCACAGACGGAGACAGCCCCCACTACTAAGAGAGCCAATCGCACACGCATTGCTCTTCCCTTCACCCTTGCTCCCGATGTTGGTGTTGTTCGATGTCTCATTCCAATTCCCCCTGCTGTCATACCGTACCGGATGCCGGCGTGCTTCTTGTCTTAGCCGTCACCCATTTCTCTGCGAGTCCCAGCAGATAGTCTGCCACAAGCGCCAGAATAACTGCTAATAATGCACCGGTCACAATCAATTCCTTCTTATTCACGCCAAGACCAGAGAAGATCAGCTGTCCTAGACCACCTGCTCCAATCAAGGTCGCGAGCGTTGCCCAGCTAATGATGTAGACCGTCGTTACGCGCAGCCCCGACATAATGAATGGGAACGACAACGGCAGCTGAATGCGCAGCAATCGCTGCAGCCGGCTGTAGCCCATCCCCCTGGCTGCTTCCATCACGTTAGGGTCAACCGCCTTGAAGCCTGAATACGTATTGCGCATAATCGGCATGATCGAATACAGGAACAGCGCGAAGACCGCCGGCGTTCGTCCGATTCCAAGGAGCGGTATTAGTATGGCGAGCAGCGCCAAGCTCGGAATGGTCTGCAGGACGTTGGCAATCGTGAATACGACACTGTTGAGCCAGCCTATCCGGCTTCCCGCCAGCCATATGCCAACCGGGATTGCCACTATGGCACCAAGCAGGATGGACAGCGCCGATATATAAATATGATCGCGAAGCGCAATCAGAATATCTCCCTGTCTGCTCGTCAGGAAGGACCCATACTCAGACAGCCATTCCATCATGTGCGCTCTCCCCTTTCTTCACCGGTCTCCTCCAGTTCAAGCGGAGCCTCCTCCTTCAGCTTCTCTGCCTCCGCAGTAAGCTCCTCCAGACTCATATCATCGGGATTGTACATCTCTGCCATATGACGCACGACACTGCCCTTGGTGATGAGACCGATAAGCTGTCCATCCCGAACAACCGGGACGTATGGCAGGCCGTGCTCATTCATCAGTGTCAAGGCAAAAGCAACCGATGAACCAGATTCCACGACGTGAACGAAAGGCTTCATAATATCAGCCAGGCGGCTGTCCTCATGCCTGTAGCCTTTGAGCACGTTGAAGATGGAAGCATGGCCGAGCAGCTCTCTTTTTTTGCCGACAATGATCAACGAATCGACCCGATGCCTCTCCATGAATTGAATAGCAGCCGCAAGTCCCCGTTCAGGGGAGGCGGTAACTGGATTGACCGACATGACGTCATCGACGGTTAATCCAGGGTCAAGCGTATCGTTCGTCAGATGCTTCTTGCCGATAAAGCTCGTAACGAATTCATTCGCTGGATGACGCAGTATATGCTCAGGCGAGCCGGTCTGCACGACTTCCCCGTCCTTCATGAGAACGATCGTGTCGGCAATCTTGACTGCTTCATCCATATCATGCGTAACGAATACAATCGTTTTCTTCAGCTCCTGCTGAAGGCGAATCAGCTCATCCTGCAGCTGCTCCCGACTGATAGGATCAAGCGCACTGAACGGCTCATCCAGCAGAATCACATCAGGATCTGCGGCAAGCGCGCGAATAACGCCAATCCGCTGCTGCTGTCCACCACTGAGCTCTGACGGATACCGGTTCCGGTAGACATCAGGGTCCAGATTCACCATGCTGAGAAGCTCATCGACCTTCTTGGCGGTCACCTCTTTGTCCCACTTCAGCAGTCTCGGCACGACCGCTACATTCTTCGCAATATCCATATGCGGGAATAAGCCGACATTCTGAATGACATAGCCAATGCTTCTGCGCAGCTCAACCGGATCAATAGTCGAGATGTCCTTGTCCCGAATATAGATGGCGCCGCCAGTCGGGTTGTTCAAACGGTTAATGTGCTTCATCAGGGTAGACTTGCCGCAGCCGCTGGGGCCTATCAACACCGTCAGTTCCCCTTCTTTGAATTCCAGATTAATTGTCTTTAATGCTTCAAAGCCGTCGTCGTATGTTTTTTTGAGATTCTCGAATCGGATCATCTATTGTTCAACCTCCGAATTTTCTTATGTTTAGACTTTCCGATTACTACTGATATAATGCCCAATCGAGAGGATCAAGGCTCACCTCGAAGCCGCTTCGTCCAGAAGCCTCCGCGAAAAGCCCTCGGCTCATAGGAAATCACGAAGGCTTTGGGTGCCACCTCTTGAATAATGCGCATCAAATGCTTCTCCTGATTCCGCTTGGTCAGAACCTCCATGATGAGCCTTGGCCCGTCTTTCCCCTCTGCTAACCAGTTGGTTACCCCGAAGCCCTTCTCCCTGATCATCACAGGCAGCTGATTCGAGCTGGATTCTACTACGATCTGCAAGGTTATGTAGCCAAGAGCCAGCCATTCCTCAATCTTAATGCCGAGCCATACGCCTCCTCCCCACCCTATGCAATAGGCAGCAAGGTTGACCGGATTGTCAATGTTGTTCAGGACGATGTTAAGCCCCATTAAGTAAGCGAATACCTCGAACATACTGATTAAAGAAGCCAGTACCCGTCTCGCCTTCATCACGAGAATGATACGAATCGTAAACAAAGAAACATAAATCAGATTCATGACCACGATGGTCACAATGGTCTCTATTCCGTTCACACTAGATTGCCCCTTCCTGACTGTCTAACCTTGATGCTTGCGCCAATGCCACTTTACTTAATAACCATTGTTCTCAAAAACAAAACAAAAAACTCGTATCAGCCTTTTCATGGCTTCATACGAGTTATCATTTATTATCTATATTCTGTGAAAAGTTGTATGTCGCGGCGTTAGTCTTGCAGCTGCTCTCCCATAGCGACGAGCTTATTCATCGTGTTCCAATTCCGAGTCGTCGCCGAAACCTTCAGCTGCTTCTCCAGAAAGTTGTTGGAGAACATCGATTTCCGAATACTCTGGCGGCAGAGTATGTATACCTCGGCCTCCGCCATCCGATAATCATCCACCTCGCTGCTGCAGGCAAGCAGCCGCTCTCTGCCCTCATCTGCTGGCTTGTCTGCAAGCAGCGCCACATATAAGGTTTCTCCATCTTGGAGCTGATCACCGTTGAAGTCAGATGAAGCAATAATCTTCTTCAGCTCATCCGTCGTTCTCAGCACGACCGGCACCTCGAAGCCGAACACGCTCCTTATCTGCTGCTCGATCCGAGCGCGTAAGTCAGCTGCCGTCTCATCCGACTCGAATAGGACGTTGCCGCTCTGAATGTATGTCTGCACCTTCGCAAGCCCAAGAGCCTCGAACATCGCCTTCAGCTCATTCATCTTAATCACCTTATGCCCGCCCACATTAATGCCGCGCAATAGTGCGATATAGATCGTCATGTAAGTTCCGCCCCCTATTGTTATCCAGTATAGCATATTCGTTTTCACGACGTTCCTCGTCTATAATATAGAGATAGGACCTATGAAAGGAGACGGTATACCCGTGAATAAAGAGATTATCACAAGATTTACTTCATATGTTATCGTAGATACGCAATCCAATGAGGAGAGCGATACCTGCCCCACAACGCCGGGTCAGCTGACTCTTGCGAATCAGCTCGTCGAGGAGCTGCAGGCTATAGGGATGGAGGAGGTTACGATTGATGCTAACGGCTACGTGATGGCCACGCTTCCTTCCAATACGGATAAAGCTGTCGAGACGATCGGCTTCCTCGCCCATATAGATACAGCGACTGATTTCACAGGCACGAACGTTAAGCCTCAGCTTGTGAACAGCTACGATGGCGGCGATATTGTACTTAACGAAGCGCTAGGGGTCATTCTATCTCCTAAGGACTCTCCTGAGCTGGCTAAATATGTGGGACACACCCTCATTACGACGGACGGCACCACACTGCTCGGAGCGGATAACAAAGCCGGTATTGCTGAGATAATGACCGCAATGGCTTACCTGATTCAGCATCCAGAGATTAAGCACGGCAGAGTCCGCATTGCCTTCACACCAGATGAAGAGATTGGCCGCGGACCCCATCGATTCGATGTAGCTGCATTCGATGCCGCTTACGCCTATACGGTCGATGGCGGACCGCTTGGCGAGCTACAATACGAGAGCTTCAATGCAGCTGCAGCCAAAATCACAGTCAACGGCACGAACGTTCATCCTGGAACAGCTAAGGATAAGATGGTCCACTCCTCCAAGATTGCGATGGAGCTTCAGCTTCGCCTGCCTGCGGAGGAAGCGCCAGAATATACGGAGAAATACGAGGGCTTCTATCATCTGCTGTCCATTAATGGGGACGTCGAGCAGACCAAGCTTCATTATATAATTCGCGACTTCGACCGTGATCAGCTTGAAGCAAGAAAAGCCAACCTCACGAGCATCGTGAATGAGCTGAAGGCCCAATACGGCGAAGCAAGCATCACGCTTGAGCTGAAGGATCAATACTACAATATGCGTGATAAAATCGAGCCTGTGAAGCATATCGTCGATATTGCCCAGCAGGCGATGGAAGCTCTTGATATCGTTCCGATCATTGAGCCGATTCGCGGCGGCACCGATGGCTCCCAGCTGTCTTATATGGGCTTGCCTACACCAAATCTATTTACAGGTGGCGAGAATTACCATGGCAAGTACGAGTACGTATCCGTCGATAACATGGTGAAAGCGGTACAGGTGATTATCGAGATCGTCAAGCGCTTCGAGCAGCAAGGGAAATAAGCATAATTGTACAGCTACCAAAAAGGCATCCTGCCAAGAGGAGATTATCTTCCTCTTTTGGCAGGATGCCTTTACTTGTATGATTATTATTCCGGGCGCTCGATGGCGAATTGCTCACCCAGCTTCGCATAGCTGATACCAGCCAATCGGCTGACAGGCCCAAGCTTCGCCGCATCGATATGTCCTCTCTCATCGTACAGCGACTCGTCGATATGGTAGCATACGATTCGTCCAATTATTAGGTCACATGCAGGCGCAGCCTCTGTGCCGCCAAGCGGGATAACCCTCTCGAGCAGGCATTCCATGCGGATCTTGGCTTCGGCCACGCCGGGGACGGCAATCTTCTCGCTCGGCACTGCCGTCAATCCCGCCAAGGCTACCTCGCTCTCGTCTGGAGGAAGCCCAGCAGCCGTAACATTAAGCTGCTCCACATAGGATTCATCAGCGATATGAACGACGAAGGCTCCTGTGGCAATTGCATTACGCGAGGTGTCCTTCAGGGCCCCATTCTTCCGCTGAACCGATATGGATAGGAGCGGGGGATTAGCTGCCACGATGTTGAAGTAGCTATAAGGTGCCGCATTAAGCGTACCATCCTCCGACAGTGTCGTGACAAAAGCAATCGGCCGGGGAATAATGCTGCCAATCAACAGCTTATAATTATCCCGCTCACTTAAGGCAATAGGATCAATGGAAATCACGGCAGCAGCTCCTTATTGAAAGTTCTCGTTATACCAAATACTCGCAGCAGCAACCTCAGTACCCGTCAATTGATGCCCGAAGCGCTCCCAATGCAGCGTTACAGCAGAGCCAGCACCGCTGAGCAGTTCTTTCAATTCCTCCGTCTCCTGCGGAGGGCAGATCGGATCATTTGCCCCTGCCCCGATGAAGCAAGGCACAGCAGCCAGATCAGGAATCTCTAGTCCGCGAATGGGTACCATTGGGTGATGCAGAATGGCTCCGCGAAGCGCATCCTTGTAGTGGAACAATAAGCTGGCGGCAATATTAGCACCATTAGAATAACCGACAGCCACGAGGTTGCCCCGGTCGAACCCGTATTGCTCAGCGGCTTCATTCAGGAACTCATTCAGCTCCTTCGTACGGAATGCCAGATCCTCCAGATCGAATATTCCTTCCGCTAGTCTGCGGAAAAACCGCGGCATCCCATTCTCCAGCACGTTGCCTCTAATACTTAGTACCGAGGAAGCTGGTGAAATTCGCTCCGCTAGCGGCAGCAGATCATTCTCCGTCCCTCCCGTTCCATGGAAGAGAACCAGCACTGGCGCCGATGCATCTGTTCCTTGCTTATAAATATGTCTCATCCTTGATCAGCCTCCAATACTCTTACTTCAATAGGCGGCAGCAGCTTCTCAATCTGCTCACGGCTTGGTTCATACCACTCCGGCAGCATCAATTGCTCCCCTAGCTTATCCGGCTCTTCATCACGGGCAAAGCCCGGAGGATCTGTCGCGATCTCGAACAATATCCCGCCAGTCTCACGGAAGTAGATCGCGTTGAAGTATTGACGGTCAACGATTGGCGTTGGCTGGAACCCGCTTGCTTCTACATGGGATCTCCACTGTGCATGCTCTTCATCGTCTTTGGCACGCCATGCGATATGATGGACAGTACCTGAGCCGCCAGCGCCTGCTTCCATCTTCTCTGTATTCACATCAATGATATTGCCAATATCTCCGAAGGATTGGTAACGAGCATAGCCCGCTTCTTCACCGACCTTCACTAGACCCATTACATTCTCCAGCAGCAGTGCTGTCTCCTTCGGTGCCGTGCTGTACAGAGTTGCTCCTCCGAAGCCTTTAATCGCATGGTCCGCTGGAACACCGCCGAAGGACCACTCGCTCCGCGCTCCTGCCTCACGGGCTACAAGCTCAAGCTGCAAGCCATCCGGATCATTGAACGCCAGATAATCCTCGCCGAATCTTGTTCCTTGCGTCACTGGTATTTGGAACTTCGCCAGACGCTCCTGCCAGAATGGCAGCGTACCTTGAGGTACAACATAAGTCGTCACGCCCACTTGACCGCCGCCGACACGGCCTTTACGAGAATTCACCCAAGGGAAGAAAGTAATAATCGTGCCCGGAGCGCCGCCTTCATTACCGAAGTAGAGATGATAGACCTCTGGCGCATCGAAGTTAATCGTCTTTTTGATCATCCGCAGACCAAGAAGGCCTGAGTAAAAGTCAACCGTAGCCTGTGCGCTCCGTACGAAAGCTGTAATGTGATGAATACCTGCAGTTGATTGTTTGAATGGTGTCATTATATCCACTCTCCCTTAATATGGTTGTATTTCATTGCATTAATGCGATAGGAACGATATAGCATTTCTACATTGAACTATTTGAAGCTGTCCTGCGCATGCTTGCCGAGTTTCTTGAGAAGCTGGCTCGCCACTCTCTTCTCCTCTGCCGTTAATCCTGCAACAGCCTGAGTAATGACATCCGTATGCTTAGGGAATATGTCTGCCATGAATTGTTTACCCAGCTCCGTGATCTCCGCATAGATAAGTCTTCTATCTGAGGTTGAGCCTCTGCGGCACACATATTGCTTCTTCTCCAGCTTATCGACCACATAAGTAATGTTGCCGCTGCTCATGAGCACCTTCCCGCCAATCTGCTGCAAGGGCTGCGGCCCTTTGTGGTAGAGCAGCTCCAGAACGCCGAATTCCGTCCGGTTGAGGCCATGCTGCCTAATATCCTGATCGGCATGAGCATTCACCCACTGACTCGCCCTTGAGAGGGCAATATATAAATGTAGAGAATCTTCCGCTGATGTTTCCTTCATGACTCATCACTTCTCTCTGTTTGTTATCTCAATTTGTATTATCTTAAATTTAAGATATATGATTTGCGACCGTTTGTCAACTATTCTTTTTCAATAAAATGCTTGAAGCCTTGCTCAGATGAAGCAAGAACGAGCAAGAAGGAGCTGGCTAGGGCTTACGCCCTGCCTCTTCTTCGCTCAGACAGCTGCAACAGGAGCAGGCTTACCGAACAAATACCCTTGGAATAGACGGTAGCCCCTCTCTTGGAGCCACAAGAAATCCGCTTCCTCCTCAATTATACACAGCAGACTTATAAAAAAAGAGAATAAGGAACTTCCCCTCACCACTCGTGAAAGGTCATTCCTTATTCTCCAATACAACGGGGCTTACCGTTTGATCTGCAGCTCGAACAGCCGAGCAACTTGCCCAGCGGGCAAGCTCACACGAAGCGAGCTGGCGAGCTCATTGAAGCTCCAGTCGCTGCCATGCTCTGCCGGATAAGCACAGCGAATAGCAAGTGAAGCGCCAGCCAGCTGCGGAAGCGGAAGCTCCACTGACGGTTCGTCTCCCGCAATACGCCAGACAGCCAAGTACAGGCGGTCTTCACGACGAAGCCCGAAGCTGACCCAGTTCTCCTGCTGACTAGGCAGACCCAGCGGCCAGAACGGCAGCGCTTCGGGAATGTCCGCGCGAATGCTTTTATAATAATCGAGTGCCTCCTTGACCAGCTCTCTGCGCCGAGGACTTAGCTCTGCCAGATGACCGCTCTGATGAACTCGAAGCAATAGCGCATTCACCATATTGAATATCACTTCTTCATCGTCGCCTTCACGCAGCGGGTAGGACCAGATCGCCGATTGCTCTGGCGTGAGCGCTGCTGGCGAGCCCGCCGCTATCGCTGCGTAGCTCACATAGTTCTCTTGATCGCTAGTGGACTGAATGCTGTGCCTGCTTAGCATCGCATAGTCCATCCGCATGCCGCCGCTCGAGCAGTTCTCGATGACAAGCTCGGGATATCGGGCAAATACGCTATCAAGCCAAGCCAGATAGGCCCGATTATGCTGCAGCAAGCCGTCTCCGACGCTGTCGGCAGCTGTCTCCGTTCCAATTCCGGCATTAATGTTATAGTCCATCTTGATATAACCAACCCCGTAGTCCTCGACTAGGCGGCGAATAACCTCATTGGCATGAGCAATAACCTTAGGGCTGCGATAATCGAGCTGATAACGGCTCCGATCCTTCACACGCTTGCCATGCCGCATGAAGAACCAGCTGTCATCTGTCTCTGCAAGCTTCGGACTGTTGATTCCCATCACCTCCAGCTCCAGCCATAAGCCCGGTATCATCCCTTTGCCGCGAATGTAATCGAGGACGTACTTGATCCCCTCAGGGAACCGCTCCTCCGAAGGCAACCATTCACCAACACCGTCCCACCACTCGCCAGGTGCATACCAGCCGGCATCGATACAGAAGTACTCACAGCCCACTTCCGCAGCTGCATCGATCAAGGGCAGAAGCTTGCCCGTCGTAGGAGCACCCCACAAGCAGTTCATATAATCGTTGAAAATAACCCGAAGCAGCCGATTATCCTCATTCGGCCTGCGAATTTGTCTCCGATAGGTCGTCAATTCCCCTATCGCCTGCTCGAAGCCGCCTTGTACTGCCCCGACAGCAACGGGTACAGAGCTGAACGCCTCACCAGGCGCAAGCTTAAGCCACCAATGATTATCATGCTCGGTAGGACCGCTAATGAGCACGGTCAACAAATCGACCTGGTCGATAATCTCCCAGTGCCAGGAGCCATTATGCTCAATCTGCCAGAACAAGCTTGAGCCTGCCTCTGTATTCTCCAGCACAGCCATTGGAATATGCTCCGCAGCTGACCATGAGCCAGTATTGCTGCAAGCTACACGCTTGGAGCCCCGATCAATCAAGTGAGACAAGCCAAGCTCAGGAAGCTTGTACGTTCGCCATTGCAGCTCGCTCTGCCAGCCGTTATGAGCGATGGACAGCTCCATTTTATGATCACGATCCTGCACACCTTCTTTATCAAGACCCGTAAGCGCGAAGGACGAGACATACTCAACCTCCACTTGAGCTTGCCCCCTATTGCGCAGCACAGTCCAGCTGCGAACAATCTGAACACCCGCATAGAATTGATAATGAGCAATCGCCTGCAAGCCTGTAACAGGGTCCTCAAGTGTCAGCTCCAGCTTACGGCCTGTTGCATTGTGGGCATCACTCATCCCTTGGTACACCATCCGAAGCCCCGGATAGGACGCCCGATGCGTCCTTCCGTGATACTCCTCGCGGTCCTCGCCCGTCAGCTGCAGCTCCATTAAGCGGAACCCTGGCTTCTGCTTCTCTGTGATCGCATTCTCTTCCAGCGGCTGTGCCCCATAATGCAGGAACTGTACATCACCACTATCCGTTACTTCAAATACCAGATACAGCCCATTCTCCGCTACGTCTATCCGTTGTCTCATCGCTGCTCCCCCAACACCTTCCGTTATTACGCTCCTCTATACAACAGGGCTCAGCACTGTGAGGTGCTGAGCCCTGTTACCGCTACTAATCGGCTTACTGTAACACAGCCTATACGAAGCTTAATTATTCAGCTGAACCGAATTGAATCCAAGCCTTCTGAACCTCGTCAATCGTTTGATCCTTCGATTTGCTGCCGCCGATATAAGCCTGCATCAGCTCACCGAACTTCTGGTGGAACGTATCCAGCGAGTAGTTAACCGTCAGATCACCGGATTTCTCTGTTTTTAGCATTTCCTCCATTTGCTTCGGCATATCCAGATCAGGAAGCGGAGCATCCTTGATTGGAGGAATAACCTTCGCTACGCTGGAGAACCAGTTCTTACCGTAATCCGAAGTGTACAGCCAGTTGAAGAATTCAATCGTCTCTGCCGCTACTGCAGAGTCTTTATTAATACGAAGCGCTTGGTCTGCGCCTGTAACAAGCAAGCTTTGCTCTGGCTTTTCACTTACGGGGTAACCTACGATACCAATCTCGATATCTGGGTTGATCTTCTTAATCGCTTCTTCGTCCCATGCGCCTTTACCCGTCATGAAAGCTGCTTTGCCAGAAGCAAAATCACTTACCTCTGCGTTGCTGTCGCGCTCAAGCGGCTTATCCGTACCGTGCTTAACAGTCAGATCAATGAAGTTGAAGAAGTTATCGTATAGAGCTGGATATTCTTTGATTGTCGTCTCGCCAGCGATGAACTTGTTCACAAGCTCCTTCGGTGTTGTGCCTGCATCGTCAGCTGCCGCATTCACGAAGTTCTGGAAGATATGCTTCCACACCCACCACTCTTTATAAGCATTCGCGAATGGCGTGATGCCTTTGGCTTCAAGCTTCGTAATCGCATCTTGCATCTGCGAAGTCGTCTTAGGTACTTCTGTAATACCAGCGTCTGCCAGCAGCTTCTTATTGTAGATCATCATCATCAGGTTTCCTTTGATCGGGAAGCCTAGCACCTTGCCGTCCGAAGAGCTCATGTTGATCTTGACTGCGTCCGTCATAGCTGCTGCAAGAGGCTCATTCGTCAGATCCGCACTGTACTCAGCGAATGTATCGATGTCGCCGCCTGCTGTCGTCTGGAACACATCCGGCGTGCTGCCTGCAGCGATTCTTGACTTCAGAATCGTGTTGTAGTCGGCCTGCATAATTTCCAGATTGATCGTTACGTTCGGTTTAACCTTTTTGTACTCAGCAATGTATGCATTGAATGCATCCGTGTATTCCGGTGAAGCAGTGAACATATTAATTGTAACCGGCTTGGAAGCGTCACCCTCGGCGTTCCCAGTGTCCGTACCTGTTGTGTTGTTAGCGTTATTGCCGCCGCATGCCGCCAATATTCCGATAATCAATACTAGACTGACAGATAGCGATACCATTCTTTTTACCATGCTAATGCCCCCGTTTCACTCGTTGATTTTCGTCTACGTTGCCTATTCTAAAGGGAATGAAATCCGATAAGAATGCACTTAAGTGAATAGTTAAGGGTAAAAAAGTGATGTTCTGCAGCTAGTCCACTTTTTATCCCTATTTCTTGCTGACCGACCGATATTCCGATGGAGATACGTCATAGTAATTGCGGAAAGCTTTGCTGAAATAATTCTTATCCTTATAGCCCAGCATCTCGGAGATATCTTGAATCTTCAAGTCCGAATCGTCGAGGAGCTCCTTCGCCTTCTCCATTCTAACCTTCTGCACATATTCATGGATGCCGAATCCGAACTGCTGCTTGAACAGCTTCATCAGATATTCTCTGCTTAAGAAATACTTATCGGTGAACATCGAGATTTTAATATCCTCAAAATAATGGCTGTCGATGTACTTCTTAATGTCTGCTGCCTCGAACGGTTTATTAGCTGACAAAGCTCTCCGCAGCTGATCGCCATAATAGTCCACAATGCTGCTTAGCAGCGCTTCATACGGCTCAATGGAGGCGTAATCCGTCGATATCCCGACCTGCCTCAGCGCATGATAGCCCCCAAGCGGCAGCTGAGCAGCGGCAACCCCGTGCTCCAGTGCCAGGTCATTGAGCAGAATAATAAATTCATGCACGATTCGGTCCGCTTCGCCAATGCCGAACGCTTGACCTGCTCTCACCTGCTTCATATATTCGCTCACGATCGTTTTCGCATGATTCACATTGCCAGCTTCCAGAGCTCCGCGTATCGCCTGCATCCTGCTCGTCAGGGAATAGCTCTCCTTCACCGAGCCTCTCTCCTGCATATCGGCTGCTGTCACCACCACAGCAGCACCTTTGACCTTCATCAGATCAACGCTTTGGACAGCCGCCTTCGCCATGTCATACGAATCTGCAATCCTCAGAGGCTCCTTGCAGGGCTCCCCAATTCCAGCTGCTACTACAATGCCGAACAAATCTTGCAGCGCTAGAGACGCCTTGTTCATCTGATGGATGGCATGATAAGCAATCTCCTCCCGATAGCCGCCTGTCATCGTCAGAATCGAGATCACTTCCCCCTCCTGCCTTGGGCTTGCGAAGCTGAACGCTTGGAAGTGATTGCCCGCAACCTCATTCATAACATTCCCCATGGCAAAATACAGCAGATTCGTATCCTTGTGAAACCGGCTGTCCGTTATTTCATACAGATTTAGCACCCGCAGCACGATGGCTATGAAATGGTTCGCTGGATTGTCTGCGCCAATAAGCGGCAGGAACGCCTCGTTGCTCTGCTGCTTGAAGCTTCGCTCGATAATCGAGACATACATCTTCTCCTTCAGCTTCGGCAATGACATGTTCAGCGTAATATTCTTGTTAATGAAATCACTCTCTCGCTTGCGCTTCGCATCCAGTATATCAATCGCTTTGTGCAGCGCCTGATTGAGATCACCCCGGTTAATAGGCTTGAGCAAATAATCGACGACCTTGGAGCGGATCGCCTGACGGGTATATTCGAAATCATTGAAGCCGCTAATGACAATCGTCAGCAGCTCGGAGTAGTCCCGCTCCACGACTTGCAGGAACTCCATGCCATTCATCTCCGGCATCTTCATGTCGACCATCACGATATCGATTTTGTGCTCCTTCAGCATCGCCAGCCCTTCATGCCCATTCGTCGCTTCCAGCACCTCGCTAATGCCGAGACCCTTCCAGTCGCCTAACAAGCGAATCGCCTCGCGAAGCGGCTCCTCATCATCGATAATAAGAACCCTATACATAGCTTAATCCTCCCCGAGGTAGTAACATTTGCATTTCTGTACCTGCTTTATTCGTCAGAATCACTAGCTCCGCACCATCCCCATACAGAAGCTTCAGGCGAGTATGTAGATTCAGGAGTCCGATGCTGTCTCCCTCGCGGTCCTCCCAGCTTTTGGCGAAAGACTGCCGTACCTGCTCCAGCCTGTCTTGAGTAAATCCTGGACCATCATCCTTCACCGAGATTACGGTGTGGCTCTCTGTCACATAAGCCCCTATAGCTATGGTGATTGTGCTTGATACATGCTCAACTGCATGCTTGATCGCATTCTCAGCAAGCGTCTGAATCGACAGCTTTGGAATTTCCAGCTCCATCAGCGACTCATCCCACGCGTAGGTCACCTGCAGCCTGCTGCCGAACCGCGCCTTCTGCAGCGCCATGTATCGCTCAATGTGCTTCAGCTCTTCTCTGGCGAACACGATATCCTTCCCGCTAATACAGTAACGGAAGGTCATTGCCAGCGCATCGACCATATCAGCAATGTCATAGCGCTCATGGCGCAAAGCTTTGGTAGAGATCGCCTGTAGGGCGTTGTATAAGAAATGCGGATTGATCTCCGCCTCCAGCGCTTTTAGAATCGCGTTCTTCTCCACCAGCTTCATTTTGTACCGCTCATTAATCAGCTCATTCGTCCTTCTGACCATCAGGTTGAAATGATGGGATAAATAGGAAATCTCATCCCTTCCGATGACTTCAGCCTCAGCATCGAAGTCACCGCTGCTGAACCGGCTCATCTGATGAGACAGCTTCCTGAGCGGTCTCGTTATCGCATTAGAGAGAATAGTGACAAGGACAAGGGAAAGAATAAGGAACGCGAACCCGATCAAGAAGCTCAAATTCCGGGTTCTCGTTGCTGCTTCGTAAATCTGTTTGTAAGGAATGGGCTTCACCAAGCTCCAGCCCTCCTTATCCCCCTTGTCATAGACCACCAAGTATTTCTGAGCACCTGCAACCCAAGTGAACTTCCCGCTAGCCGCATTGGCCAGATGACTATTCAGCTCGGCCTTCGCTGCCTCCTTATAGAACGAAGCATCATCTGTATAGAAGGGCGTATGGTCGGGGCCGAGCATCATGAGATGCTGTCCCTCGCTTAGCGGTATGTCCTTGATAATATTGTCCCGGATAGAGGAATTGAAATAGAAGGACAGGACAGCCTGCGGCTTCCGGGTCACGATCGAACGCAGCACTCTGTGATAAGCCATGAAGCTCATCTCCGTATCGATCGGGTACACAGCATCTTCATCAGAGAGAGCGAAGGATTGGTACGTGCGATTCTGCGGACTATCCAGCGCTTGGGTGTACCAGGATGTCTGTGGCATCGTCCAATCGGATACCGATCTGACCTTAAGATCGAAGCCTTCCCTTGTGATCGAATAATATTTGTTCTGGTCAACCACGTACATATAAATCGCTTCCAAATCATTGCGTGAATAGTACAGCTCGCGAAGGTAATTCTCCAAATACATGCGTGAAGCATAATCGCTCGATTCATGCATAATCGCATAGGTAATCTCGTCATACCGATTCTGCGGCAGCGAGAGCTTTTCCATATCGCTCAGGTAATCCTCCATATTCTGATTGACCAGCAGTAGATTGTTAGACGTGCTCGTAATGCTGTTATTGATGGATTCCTTCTGAAGCATCTGATAAGAGATAATCGTAAGTGCCGTAACAACCAGAATAATAATCGTCGTAAATAACAGGACAAGCTTATTCACCAGCCTTCTGGATATGCGCTCAAGCATATCTGAGATGACTTTATTTATCCACCTTACCATTGCCCTGTTTCCCCCTTGCCTTAAATTCCGTTCACCTTTTTACCCCTAACTGTTATCATAAATCCATTTTTGAGGGGGATCGGCTGTTTTATAATACACATTATAACGAATACGGAAACGTTGTGAAGGGCTGTTGCATCAGCGGCCCCCGCATCCAATGTCATGAAGAGAGGTGTAATGATGTTTAAATCACTAGGGAGAAAATGGAGCGAGAAGCTGGAGTTCGGCATCTTTACGCTGCCGGTCCTCATCTGTATCGCTGTAGCGTTCTACATTCCATTCGCAATGACTATTCGCTATTCCATGACTAAGTGGAACGGCATTTCTAAGTACCCAACGTTCGTTGGGCTCGATAATTTCAAGCAAATTCTTACCGGCGATGCCAACTTCGCCAGCGCATCCTGGTTCACACTGAAATATGCGGTTCTCTACATCATACTGGTTAACGTGCTTGCCATTCTGCTGGCCGTTATTCTGGATATGAAGCTTAAGACCTCCACTTGGCTCAGAACGGCATTCTTCATCCCTTATATTCTAAGCCTCGTTATTGTCGGCTTTATCTGGAAGTTTATTTTCATGCAGGGGTTTGAATCGCTTGGAGAAAGCACGGGCTGGAGTCTGTTCGGCCTAAGCTGGCTCGGTACACCGGGACTTGCCTTCGTATCCATACTGGCCGTATCCATCTGGCAATCAGTCGGCTTCTACATGGTGATCTATATTGCCGGTCTGCAATCCGTGCCGGAGGATTTGAAGGAAGCAGCAACCGTAGATGGCGCTGGACCATTGCGGAGATTTTTCAGCATTACACTGCCGCTGCTTGCACCATCCATTACAATTGCTGTATTCATGGCCTTGACCAACTCCATCAAAGTGTTCGATGTTATTCTATCGCTCACTGGCGGTGGACCTGGCGGCACAACCTACAGTATCGCTTATGATATCTACAGAGACACGTTCCAGAACAACTTATACGGCTACGGCACAGCCAAAGCGCTCATTCTGTTCGTCGCTGTACTGATCATTACTATCATTCAATTAGCAGTCTTCAAACGCAGGGAGGTCGAGGCATAATGAGAACGATAACTGGCAAGAGTGGACGCTTCGTCCTTGAGATCGTTATGGTTATTCTCTCTCTGCTCTTTCTCTACCCGATCATTCTGACCATCATTAACTCGTTCAAAAGCTTCCGCGAGGTCATGACCGATGTCATCGCCCTTCCGAAGCAGCTCGTATTCGAGAACTACTCTTATGTATGGAACTTCATTAACTATCCGAAGCTGTTCCTGAACAACTTCATCATTACATCTGTAGGCTTGGCAGGCATTATTCTGGTGTCTTCGATTGCGGCTTATAAGCTGGCAAGAACCAAGACACGCCTAAGCGGATTCATTTACTTGCTCTGTATTATGCCTATGCTTGTGCCTTTCCAATCCATCATGCTGACCGTGCTTCAGCTCGCCAAAGATCTTCATCTATCGGAGAGCACATGGGGACTTGGCGTTCTGTACTGGGGCTTCGGCGCTCCACTCGCTATGTTCATCTACCACGGCTTCGTGAAGGGCATTCCGAAGGAAATTGACGAGAGCGCTACGATTGATGGAGCATCGGGCTTCCGATTATTCTTCAGCGTCATCTTCCCGCTGCTCAAGTCGGTAACAACGACGATCATCATCATTGATGTTATGTGGATCTGGAACGACTTCCTGCTCCCGCTCCTCATGGTGAACGGCTCGCCGGACACGAAGACGCTGACGCTTGCGGCATACACATTCGTCGGCCAATACACATCCGATTGGCAATATGCAATGACGGCTATGGTGATGGCTGTGCTGCCATCGATCATCGTGTTCATCTTCCTGCAGAAGTATATTGTTAAAGGTGTAGTTGCTGGTGCTGTTAAGGGTTAAATGGAAATGAGTACACCTGCTGGCTACTTCGAAAGTGGATGGTTCTTACGATCGCTGTTGCCTCGGGGGCAAAGGCGAACGCTATCGCTTCTCCAGAATCCATCCACTTTCTCCGTTTACCAGGTTTATACACATTCAACTACACACAAAGGCGTTGCAGGGATTTCCTGCAACGCCTTTTTAATATCAAGTACACCGTGCATGCTCGCATATCTTGTCGCCTTCCACTTTCGGATTAGATGAATGCATCGTAGCACTAAAAGAATGCAAATGTGCAGTTATTGCTAAAGCTGTGCCTCAGAATCGAGTAGGAGGGGGCGGTTAGCCCCCGACCTCTCACACCACCGTACGTACCGTTCGGTATACGGCGGTTCATGTCATATTCCGCAGAGATTTGTATCTGTCCGTTAAACTCTTCAAGCCGTTGTTTAACCAAAATTTGTTGTTTAGCGTGGTTTGAAGAACTGGACTACCTGCAACTCTCCAATATTTCTTCCTTGTATTTCCCCACTCATTAGCTTTCACCTTGGAGACGCCAAGTGCCATTAGCTTCCTCACTTTCGTTCGAGGAAGCTTCCACTGTTTCCACACGCACATGCGCAGCCTTCTTCTCGTCCACTCATCTAGATCCTTAAAAATCCTAGGTGTATCCACTAGTGCATAATATCCGCACCATCCTGTCAGATACTGATTCAGTTTCTTGATCCGCAAATCCATAGGGATGGGGCTTTTCCTCGATGTGATCTCTTTAATCTTTGCTTTTACGCGTTGCAAGGATGTTTTTGAGATTTTCACCTTTGGATTAGCTTTATCCCAGCTAAGCGTGAACCCTAGAAACTTTCGTTTCCAAGGTCGGTCAACCGCGCTTTTCGCTTGGTTCACTTTTAGTTTTAGCTTCTTCTCAATGAATTGCGTGACGGAATCCTTCACGCGCTTGCCTGCTTTCCATGTTCTCACATAGATGTTACAGTCGTCCGCATAACGGACAAATCGCAGGTTGCGTTCCTCCAGCTCCTTATCCAGTTCATCTAGGACGATGTTCGACAGGACTGGACTTAATGGACCCCCTTGCGGCGCCCCTTCAAGGGTTGGCTTTACTAGACCTTCTACCATCACGCCGGATTGGAGGTACTTTCGGATGAGTTTCAGTAACGTTTTATCCGTTACTTCTTCCGCAAGACGCACCATTAGACGGTCGTGGTGCACACGATCGAAGAATTTCTCCAAGTCGATGTCTACCACGATTCGGTAGCCCTCTTGCATGAATGTTCTTGCTTTCCTTACCGCATCATGACCTCGTCTTTGCGGACGAAATCCGTAGCTATGTTCGGAAAACGTAGGGTCAAATACAGGGGTGAGTATTTGGGTAATCGCTTGCTGAATGAGTCGATCTGTCACGGTAGGTATTCCTAATAACCTCGTTCCGCCATTCGGTTTCGGGATTTCGACCCGACGGACTGGACTTGGTTCATAGGTT
>NZ_JCAALS010000041.1:0-47249 GCF_059686975.1 Paenibacillus xinjiangensis
CTCTTCTGTATATTGATTACGTGGTTGTTTCTCCATACAGGACACCCCTTCTCGTTATTGTCATTATCCTCATACACTTAACGAGTGTCCACTTTTTATTCTAGCTGCAATAATGCAACCTTATCAGACCTCTAGTGGCGTTTCCACTGATTTGATTGCACGAAATACAATGTAGCTCCAGCGCACACAATAAACTAGTCTATCTAGCGTGATGCAGACTGTATTACATACAACCTCAAGGCGGTATATCGTCAATAGCTTGCTATACACTGTACTCACTACAATTCAGTTTCCTGAAATTTACTTTTATGCGCCAAAACAACGGATTTGGTTGTATGTAATGCAACCTCAGAGTGTCGAGAAAGTCCAAGGGATTTTTCGGCACTTTTTTTATTTGGTGGTTCTCGTGTTGTTGAAGAAAATCGATCTAAAACGATCTGAGAGCTACATTTCAACGAAAAATACGGGGAATTATAGCCCTCATAAAAAACAGGGGGTTTCTCTACAGCCTAGGGGCGCTTCATAGAGGAGCGCCCCTTTCCGTATTATTCGAGATGGTACTCCCTTATTTTGTTGTACAGGGTTCCCCTTGAAATACCTAGCAGCTTAGCCGCGCTGCTCTTATTGCCTGAGCATTTCTCGAGTGCTTCCTTCATCAGCAGGATCTCTTCTTCGATGGATATCTTCTGACGCAGCTTTCTTTCCTGTACTCCCGCTAAGGGCTCGGCAGGGGCATTGCCGCTTGGTACTGCTGATTCAAGCTGAGGCTGCTTCTCCTGCACATGCTCAGGCAGATGCTCCAGTGTAATCTGATCATTCTCGCTTAGAATGACACAACGCTCTATCGTAGCTCTTAGCTCTGTAATATTGCCCGGCCAGTGGTAATTCGTGAAGGCAAGCAGCACTTCTGGCGGCAGATTAGGGATAGGCTTCTGATACTGCGCAGAGAATTGTCGCAGATACATCTGCACCATGATCGACAGATCCTCTTTTCTTTCCCGTAATGGCGGTATCTTAATAGACACTACATGAAGTGCGTAATAGAGATCAGCGCGGAACAGCCCTGCCTTAACGAGTGCTTCCAAGTCTTGATTCGAGGCCGCGAATAGACGTGTTCGAACGGGAATTTCCTCACTGCCTCCAGAGCGGACAATAGAGTGGCGTTTCATTGATTGATAGAGCTTGTCTTGGATATCCAAGGAGAGCTGATCAATCTCATTCAGATAGAGTGTGCCTCCGCTAGCGGCTTCCAGCTTCCCCGCTTGCCCGTAATCGTTGCCAGAGAATGCTCCCCCCTGGAACCCGAAGAGCTCCGTCTCGATTAACCCCGCCGGAATGGCTCCGCAATTCAGAGACAGGAATGGCTGCTCTGACCGAGCGCTGGCTTGATGAATCACTTCGGCCAACTGCTCTTTGCCTGCCCCAGTCTCTCCTATGAACAATACAGATGAGTCAGCCTCGGCCATTTTTTTTGCGATTCGAATCACTTTGCCAATCGCCTCGCTACGACCATTGATGATGGAAAAAGGGTCTACATCCGTCTTTTTATTTGATAATAGGCTGGAATGGGCCGTTACAAGCTCATCATTGAGCTTGACCAGATGGGTAATATCCTGCTCGGTTGCGATACCGCCAATAATTTTTCCATTAGCATCTAGGATCGGAGAAGCATTAACTAGTACATGGGTATCTGGTCGCGGACGGTGGTAATTGTTCCTTAGCAGTCTTCCCTCGTCCAAAATTTTCAGAACGACTAACGCCTCGGGATCAAAGTGCTCGCCAATGGTTCTATTGATAATACTCTGCTTCGAGATGCCGTATATTTCTTCTGCTACAGAGTTCCAGCTAATAACTGTGCCATTCTGATCGACAACGGTAACAGCATCGCTGACCGTTTCTGCCAGCGTAGAGAAGTAGGAAGCCATCTTCTGCTGCCCTTGCCATGCGGTTTGCAGCATGTGGATGAGCGTACAGTAGCCAATGGGTTGATTATTCGCATCATAGAAGACGATAGGGCGCTGTGTATGTGCTGGCAGCTCCATAATCCATGCATCTAATTGCTGCTGCAGCTTCTCGTAGGGGAACACAGGCGAAGCTAGCTGGTTGTTCGTAAGGAGATACTCGCCAATACTGCTATGTACAGAATTGAACAGATTCAAATCCATATTTGTAAAAAGGTAACGCGTATTGTTCTGACTTACGAGTGCGACCTTGCCGCTGTCTAGGATGGTACACAATTCGGTGACCGATAATTCAGGAGTTATGTGAATAAAATCTCGATTAATCAATAGTCGTTCATTGTTGAACATAATTACCTCTTATTATGATTAAATTTACTTCTAAATCTAACATGAAAACAGCGATAGAGCAATGTGAGTTTGTTCTACCTATAGAACAAATCAATGCGTAACATGTTCGACATTGAACATGTTACAGGAAAAAACGTCTGATATTATGTATATTTCAAATACCATATTGTTCAATTGAACAATATGGTGTATATTGGTTATACATTAATTATTGGATAAAAAAAGAATTGTGGGCACATTGATGAGGGATATTTCAAGCCTTTGGCAAAAGCCGTTCAAGGTCCGCGTAAACGACTGAGAGGAGCCATTAATGATGAGCATAACGACAAGAGCAGAACATTTCGCGAACGAGGCATTTGTTGATTTCAAGCTGGACGCTAACAAGAAAGCGATGGAGGCAGCTATTGCCGCAGTAAGAGCAGAGCTGGGCCTGGAATACCCTTTGCATATTGGTGCGAGCCGAATCGTAACAGAGGATAAAATCAAATCCATTAATCCGGGCAATGTAGATGAAGTGATTGGTTATGTCAGCAAAGCGGATAAAGCTCTGGCAGAGCAAGCCATGCAAGAAGCACTGCAAGCCTTCGAATCTTGGAAGAGGGTTCCGGCTAGGGAGCGTGCGGAGTATTTGTTCAAGGCTGCTGAGCTGATGAGAGAACGCAAGCATGAGTTCTCTGCTACGATGATTCTGGAAGCGGGTAAGAACTATGCAGAAGCGGATGCTGACACTGCAGAAGCGATTGACTTCATGGATTTCTACGCGCGTGAAATGATCCGTCTTAGTGAAATCAATACTGCGATGCCGTTAACGAAGGTTGCGGGTGAGGACAATAAGCTCACTTATATTCCACTTGGTGTCGGTGTCGTTATCCCACCCTGGAACTTCCCACTCGCAATCTGTGTAGGTATGGCATCCGCTGCCATTGTATCGGGTAATACCGTACTGCTGAAGCCAGCATCGACAACACCTGTCATTGCCCATAAATTTGTTGCCTTAATGGAAGAGGTAGGTCTTCCAGCTGGCGTTCTTAACTTTATTCCGGGTAACGGTGCAGAAGTAGGTGACTACCTGACAACGCATCCAAGAACTCGCTTCGTAAGCTTCACGGGCTCCAAGGAAGTTGGACTTCGCATTAGCAAGCTGGTTGCAGATACGGTTCCTGGACAGATCTGGATTAAGCGTTTGGTTGCGGAGATGGGTGGCAAAGATGGTATTGTGGTAGACGAAACGGCTGATCTTGATGCAGCGGCCCAAGCGATAGTAGCTTCGGCATTCGGATTCCAAGGTCAGAAGTGCTCTGCAGGCTCTAGAGCCTTCGTCGTCGATGCGGTCTATGGTGAGGTTGTGGAGAAGGTAGCCCTGTATACGAGGCAACTTGAAGTGGGCTTGCCTGAGCATAACTTCGCTGCTGGTCCGGTAGTGGATCAGAGCTCCTACGAGAAAATCTTGAATTACATCGAGATCGGTAAGCAAGAAGGCAGACTGCTAGCTGGAGGCGGCAAAGCGGAAGGCAACGGCTATTATATTCAACCGACTGTATTCGTTGATGTCGCGGGCAACGCGCGTATTATGCAGGAGGAGATCTTCGGACCTGTCCTCGCCATTGGCAGAGCGAAGGATTGGAAGGAAGCTATTGAGATGTACAATGACACGGAATTCGGCTTGACCGGCGCATTCTTCTCAAGCTGTGAAGACCGGATTGCAGAAGCGCTCGATACGATCCACTGCGGCAATCTATATATTAATCGCAAATGTACAGGCGCATTAGTAGGCGCGCATCCATTCGGCGGCTTCAACATGTCCGGTACAGATTCCAAAGCTGGCGGTTATGACTATCTGCTGCTATTCACACAGGCTAAGTTGACATCTAGAAAGCAATAGCAGAGATAGAAGGCTGACCTTCGCCTATTCCTCTTTTAGGCGAAGGTACTCAGCCTTTTTTTAGAATTAGGAGTGGGGCTGAGCCCTGAAAGAGGACATGCTTATGCTGACTGAAGCAATGAAAATGGCGGGGGTTATAACCTATGGCACAGACGAGCATTATTGTTAGGCTGGAATTGGATCATGAACGAGTGAGCTTCGGAGATGTAGCTGCTGCAATTAGCAGAGCAGGTGGAGATATTACGTCCATTGATGTCATTCGGCCGGGGAAGGAATCATCGGTACGGGACATTACGGTAGAAGCGGGGGATCAAGGCGAAGCCCTTATCGTAGATTCGTTGAAAAAAATAATCGGCATTAAGCTGATTAATGTATCGGACCGGACTTTTCTCGTACATCTTGGCGGCAAGATCGTGATTCAACCAACGCTTCCGATCAAAAATCGGGAGGACTTGTCACAGGTATACACACCAGGTGTAGCCAAGATATGTACAGCTATTCATGAGAACCCGAGAAAGGCTTATTCCTTGACGATTAAGCGGAATACCGTCGCTGTTATTACGGATGGAACGGCCGTGCTTGGACTAGGCGATATCGGTCCTTATGCGGCAGCGCCCGTCATGGAGGGGAAGGCCATGCTGTTCAAGCAGCTGGCTGGCGTGGATGCCTTCCCACTGTGCCTGGATACCACTGATACGGAAGAGATTATCCGTACGATCAAAGCGGTCAGCCCTATTTTTGGAGGCATCAATCTTGAGGATATCAGCTCCCCACGCTGCTTCGAGATCGAGCAGAGGCTGGCGGAAGAGCTGGATATTCCGATATTCCACGACGATCAGCACGGTACGGCAGTGGTTGTAATCGCCGGGCTGTTGAATGCGCTTAAGGTGGTTGGCAAACGGATTAATCAGGTGCGTGTCGTCGTTAACGGCATTGGTGCAGCAGGCGTATCCATATGCAAAATGCTGCTCGATGCAGGCGTATCGCGCCTCGTGCCCGTGGATAAAGCTGGCGCAATCGTCTACGGCGGCAAATATGATCATCCGATGTGGCAATGGCTTGCTGATCAGCCTCAGGTTGAGGGGACAGCAGGTACGTTGAAGGAGGTTATTAGCGGCGCCGATGTATTCATCGGTGTATCACGCGGCGGCGTCCTGAATGCGGAGGATGTTCAGAAGATGAATGCGCAATCCATTCTATTCGCAATGGCCAATCCAGAGCCGGAGATCAAGCCTGAAGAGGCGCTTGCACATGTAGCCGTGTTCGCTACTGGCCGGAGTGATTATCCGAATCAGATTAACAATGTCCTCGTATTCCCAGGGTTATTCCGAGGAGCGCTTGATTGCCGTGCCAAACGTATCAACGAACCGATGAAGCTGGCGGCAGCGCGTGCGATCGCATCCGTCGTATCGGACAATGAGCTGAATGAGCAATATATCATCCCGAGCATTTTTAATGATCAAGTCGTTCCGAAGGTTCGCCAAGCCATCGTAGAGGCTGCGATACTAACTGGAGTAGCCGGACGGATTCCACCGGACTTCAGGTAAAGGTGCGTCATAGGCAGATATAGGTACAATGAACAGCAAGACCGGAGCAGCAGCGTTGCTGCCTCCGGTCTTGCTGTTTGCTTTGCTGTGAAGGGATCACACAAGCTAGCATGCCTATCTAAACTAAACTAAATACCCTAAAAACGTTTAATCTATATTTTTTGTATTTTTGGTTATAGTTTATGTATAATGAATATAAGTTAGGAGGGGTTGTTGTTCATGCTCGTATTCATAGGTATTGTTGTTGTATTAGTTGCTGCAACAACGCTAGTCTTGCAGTTGTATCCTGCATTCGGAGGCAAATCCTCCAAGGAAATGATTAACCGGTATCGTCAATCTCCAAATTATCATAACAATAAGTTCATGTATCCGTTGCTGTCGAAGACATTTGAGCCTACATGGCGCAATATCGTGTCTCTGCTGCGGGATTATATGAAAGGCAATCCTAAGATCAGGCCGAAGAGTGGCGTTCCAATGGAGCTTTTTAATCCGCATGATATAGAGAAACAGGCACAGCCAACCCTAACATGGTTCGGGCACTCTGCAATGCTGCTGCAGATAGGAGGCCATCGGCTGCTGCTTGACCCGATGTTCGGCAAGGCTCCGACTCCATTCCCCATCTTCGGTAACAAAAGATACAGTCGGGACTTGCCCTTCGAGGTGGATGAGCTTCCAGCCATAGATGCTGTTATTCTGTCCCATGATCATTATGATCATTTGGATTACGGCACAATCATGAAGCTGAAGGATAAGGTGGCTAGATTCATCGTCCCTCTCGGTGTGAGCAGTCATTTGGAGCGCTGGGGTGTTGATCGGGCCAAGATCAGTGAGCATGACTGGTGGGATGAGTTCGACTATCAAGGGATCAAGCTGGCTTGTACACCCGCCAAGCATTTCTCAGGCAGAGGCTTGTTTAACGGAGGATCAACGCTATGGTGTTCCTGGGTGATTGCCACCGACGAGACAAGAGTGTTCTTCAGTGGAGATAGCGGCTATGGTGCCCACTTCGAGCAGATAGGAGATAAATATGGTCCATTCGATCTGACTCTGATGGAGTGTGGTCAATATGATGCAAGATGGTCAGCTATTCATATGATGCCAGAGGAGACGGTACGAGCTCATGTTGACGTCAAGGGTAAGGTGCTGATTCCTATCCACTGGTCGGCTTTTACACTGGCGCTTCATGATTGGAACGATCCGATAGAACGTGTAACTCAAGCGGCGCGGAAGCTTGGAGTGAATATCTCAACACCGAAGATCGGAGAATCTGTGCGAATAGGCAAGGTAGAGTATCCTTCATCTGTGTGGTGGAAGTAAGAAAATTATTATTTACAGGTTATTATTGTACTTATATTCCCGGTAACGATAACAAACGCAAGTCGTATGCTGCTCCAGACGAGCTGCATATGACTTGCGTTTTTGTTTAAAGGCTGATATTAGAGTGAATGGGCAACTCGACGGAATAATCCTAATCCAACAAATAGACCCCTTGAGCAACGGCAAGGGGTCTTACCTATGGCTCTTAGCCCTTATTAGCGCCAGCTGTTAATCCGTCGACGAAGTGACGCTGTAGATACATGAACAACAGCGTGATCGGAATGGCGATGAGAACAGCTCCGGCGGCGAATAAGGTGAAGTAGGCATTCTGATAGGAATTGACCATATCGTACAGCCCAACGGCAACTGTCCATTTTTCTTTGGAACGAAGCACGAGGCTTGCGAATATGAAGTCAATCCATGCCCCGGTGAAGGTAGTCAAGGCCACGAATACAAGCATCGGCTTGGATAAGGGGAGCATAATGCTGGCGAACACCCTCAGGTTGCTGGCACCGTCTATTCGCGCGGATTCCTCAATCGCTTTGGGCAGCGTATCGAAGAATCCTTTGGCAACGAACAGATTGAAGATAACGGAGCCGAAGGAGTAGACGATTACAAGCGCCATATGCGTGTTAAGCAGCCCGACCTGCAGGAGCAGAATATAGACGGCTACCATGCTCATGAATCCGGGAAACATGCCGAGAATGAGCATCAAGGTTAGAGAGGCTTTGCGCATAGGGAATCGGAACCGTGATAAGGCATAAGCTGACAATGTGACCAGCAGCGTGCTGAGCAGCATGCTGAATACAGCTACCTTGAAGGTATTGAGATACCACGTTGTGAACATTAGGCTCTCGGAATTGAACAATTCTGCGTAATGACTTAGCGTTAGGCTCTTCGGAATAAAGGTCTCGCTATATAAGGATTTCCCCGGCTTGAAGGAAGAGAGGACGACCCAGGCTGCTGGATACAAGCTCCAGCCTACCACCAGCAGAAGGAAGAGATAGCTGCCAATGACCCGTATTCTTGTTGATGTGCGAACACTCATTGGATCATCTCCTCATCCTTGAACGACTTGGTCTGCCGATAGTTCCATATGGAGAATCCGGCAATAATGATGAATAGAATAATTCCGATTGCAGAAGCAATGTTGTAAATATTATTGTTTAAGGTCAGCTTATAGAGCCAAGTGATCAGTAGATCCGTATGCCCAGCGAACTGGTATTCCGGATTGGCTGGGCCGCCATTGGTTAGCAAATAAATAACGTTAAAGTTATTGAAATTGCCTGCAAGCTGAATAATGAGAATAGGTGCAATCGCGAACATGATAATCGGGAACGTAATTAATCGTCCTTGCTGCCAGCGGCTCGCGCCTTCGACTCTCGCTGCTTCGTAGAGCTCCATCGAGATCGTCGACAGAACACCGCTTATGAGCAGGAAGGCGAGCGGCATACCAATCCAGACATTAACGATAATGACCGTAAGCTTAGCCCAGTAAGGATCGGTGAGCCAGGGAAGGTTGCCCAGACCGAAATAAGAGAGATACTGATTAATGGGGCCGAACTTGCCGTTGAACATCATCTTCATCGCCAGCAGAGAAATCATCTGAGGGATCGCATATGGAATAATAATCATCGTCCTCCAGAATCCTTTCAGTCGGATTTCTTTCTGCGACAGAACTAAGGCAACGATGAGCCCGGTTGCGAACGTCGTGACCGTTGCGATTACCGCCCAAATAATCGTCCAGCCTAATACGCCGAGGAAGGTGCTGCTCCAGCTTTTTAGCCGGAAGAGCTGTGCGAACGAATCGAACCCTACCCAATCGACCAGATTGCCTGGAGGGATATGGTGAGGTGACGCATAGTTGGTGAAAGCGAGCAGGATCATGAATACAATAGGCAATATCGTCAGGAACAGAATGCCGGCACCTGGCAAGATTAACAAGGTTTGGGCGAACTTGAAGTCATGCAGGTAAGTAAGCGTCTGTCTGAAGGTGCTGGGCAGACGGCCTGCATCTCGTTGTCTCCCCGTCCGGTGGGCATCTCTAATGGCGCTGACATAGACCAGAATGAACAGGACGAACAGGAATAACACAATCAAGCTTTGAATCATTAAATTAATGGAATGGTCCCCCGGAACATGCTGGGACTTGCCGTCAACCTCAACAAGCTGGGACGGTGTATCGCCGAGCGTCGTAATTCCCCAGATGGCATCAACAAGGTTGGATGAGAAGAAGGCAAGGGCGACAATACTGATGGCTAGAATGAGTATGCCCTTCGTCCATTGACGGTTATATAGTTGTCCTGTGCCGGGAACTCCTGCCGATAGAATAGCTGCAACTAACCGATGTCTAGTGTTCATAGTCGCTTAGAATGGAGCCTTCGAGGAATCTGGTTCTGCTGGTGTATCACCCTGCTGGACATTAAGCGCTATGGCGTCTCGAATCTGCTTGACTGCGCGATCCAATACTTCCTTGATGTCCTTGCCGTCCCAGATCTCTACCATTGCGGCATCCATAGGTACCCATATGCTGCCGACCTCTGGTATGGAAGGTGCTGGGTGCGAGCTGCTGAATTGCTTGTAGAATGCGCTCGTAATCTCATCTGCTTGAATGACGGAATTGTGCGCTGCTTCAGTATGTGTAGGCACTGCGCCTGTAAGCTCATAATTAAGCAGTTGGGCCGCTTGGCTGGAAGCGAATCTGGCGAATAGCTTAGCTGCATTCGGATACTTACTGTAAGCGCTAACATACCAAGAATTGACTTGAGACAATGTAACGGAATCTTGGCCCCCCACGGCTGGTATAGGGGCAACTCCGAAGTTGACGCCTGCTTGTCGGAATGTCTCGATAAACCAAGACCCGGTTATGTTCATAGCTACGCTGCCTTCGCTGAATAATGTCGTCTTGATATCACTTGCAATATCACCCGCGGAGATTGGTAGAATCTCGTCGCGTAGCCCGGCGAATACCTTCATTCCTTCTACAGCACCTTCGTTGTTTAATCCGATATCAGTGGGATCCGTACCGTTGCTGCCGAAGATATAACCGCCAGTGGAGCCCAAGAATGGGTAGCTGAAATAGAAGAAAGGTACATCGAACATAAAGGCATATTTGTTGTTATCCGGATCGTTGAAGGTTTTTGCGTATTCGATAACCTCCTCCATCGTTGCGGGAGGCTCGCTGATTAAGTCCTTATTGTAGAACATGGCATAAGTCATGACCTTAATCGGGTATCCATATAGCTTATTTTGATAGGTGGAAGCAGAGATCGCGACCTTTTCATGCTCTTGGCTCGTAACCTCACCAAACTCATCGTTAGGCAGAATAAGCCCGGCGCTCGCGGCTTTACCGAGATGATCCTGAGAGGTCGTAATGACGTCAGCAGCGAGTCCGGCTGGACCATCCAGCTCGAACTTCCCGATCTGATCCATCGTTCCAAGCTCTTCCATCCTTACCTCAACACCATATATTTTCGTGAATTCTTTCATGATGGCTTCGACAAAAGGACGGGCTTCCTTGCTTTCCCACACCAATAGGCTTGCGCCGGGCTCCGGTGTAAGGTCAGTGTCCAGCTTCTCGAATTTCAAATCGAACTCACTTTCTGTGGCAACGCTTTCAAGCTTGTTCGCGGTATTGGAGCATGCGGTCATTATAACGAATGATAGCGTGATGAGGAGAGAGAGCGTCATCTTGCCAAGCTTCGTTTTCTTTGTATGCATTTCGTTTCCCCCGTTCATGTTCTTATATGGTGTGGCCCTGTACCCAGCTCTGTACTTCATAGCGGAGTGTTAAGTCTTCAGTCGCAACGAAACGGCGTTTCGGGACGTCATATCCACTCGTATCCGCCTCTTTCAAGCCGGTATTGTCGCAGATGGGGAAGGAGAATCCCGTGCCTCTTGGAAGATAGAACTGCCTGCGGTAAGTCTGCGGCCCGACTTCCTCTAGCTCTACGCCAGCATAAATCCGAGCATTAGCTGGTGTGCTGGGTGGAACGACTACCTCTAGATCTACCGCTATTGCTGGCGACAGCTCAGGTATGATCTCAACAGATTTCGATATGGAGAACAGAGAATGGACATATTTGACTCGGATATAGCCTGCTTTCACAGCCTTGATCAGTCCCCCCGGTGTGATGTGGGCAGCATCACTTGGCGTAACGATAAACTGCGCATTCACATCTACGATAGAGATACCGCTTCCATAATAATGAATGGGATAAATATAGCTGTCAGCTCCGTTGATTCCTGCTACACCAACACTAATGAGCTCGGATGCTGCTAGCGGCCCTTTGTCCCCGAAGAAGAAAATCAGCGGTGCGTGGGCCCTCTTCTCCCATGCGGCTTCATTATGCTCCGCTAGGGGTTCATAGCAGAACATAAGGTCTTCTCCTGACTGATAGCCGAGCTCCACGAAGTGATTCACCATGCTCCTTACATGACTTTCTTGTACGGTCATCCCTTCCATGCCGCCCATGTCGACCCATAGCTGTAGAGGAAGCTTCTCGGTGAATGGCTGTATCATAGGCTGATGCGTCATCGCTGATTCCTCATATTGGGCGAAGTAGGGGGATATCATCGCAAGCTTGCCGAAAATATCCGAGCGCCGGAATCCAATATGATAGGTGACAAGTCCGCCTCTTGATGAGCCCATTAGCGCGGTATGCTGGCTTTCTGGCTTCGTTCGATACCTCCGATCTATATGCGGCTTCAGCTCTTCGGCCAAAAATTGCTCATACAGCTCGCCTAGGCAGGGATAGCCCAGTCGCTCTGCGAATGGCCCGTCATGAGCGAATTCACTATTACGCTGATCGCCCTTGTTCGCGATGGCAACGATAATAATCTCCTCGATACGCTTCTCGGCAATTAATCGATCGCATAGCGTGTGCAGGTTCCAAGACTGTCCATTATAAGCGGCAGAGAAAATATTCTGACCGTCATGAACGTATAAGACAGGATAGGTTCGCTCCAGCTGCTCGTCGTAGCCGGGGGGCAGGTAGATGAATATATCCCTCTCGTTATTCAGACAATCTGATCGAAAGCTCGTGATCGTCTCCATTCTTGATGACTGGATCATGCATAACTCTCCTCTCTGTGTGACTCCGGCTTAAAGTCTGCCCAATTGTTCACCGTATAGCTGACTTTCTTATCTTGATCAGCCACAAGTCTGCGATAGGGCAGCTGGTTGAACTCGGAGTCGACCTCTTCTTTGTCATAGCCGCGTGTAATCAAGAAATCGAAGATCAAATGTCTGGGCAATTGAATCTTCATGCCATACAGACCCTCAGCCAGCTTGGGAACAGGGAATGTGGCATAGAGCTCAGCATCCTCAGGAGTCGACTCGGGCACATGAATCTCGAGATCAATCTCTACGGTTTCGGACAGCTGCTCCACAACGGCATACTGACGAGCTGCTGTGAGACCTTCATACTCGAAGTGAATCGTCGTCGATCCTGGCTGTTTCGGCAGCAGTCTGCCATCCTGGGATACTTCTAGAATATCGGGCTGCTCTGAACGATAGCTGCCTTCCAAGTGACTGAAGCGAAGGCCTGTATCGAGAGTGACGACTGCATTAATAACGGTAGCAGGGCCGGTGACACCAACGACGACTGGGCCTTCAAGCGCTGCGCTTACTGGGGTGCCTCGATGGCCAAAAAAATGAATCAATGGCATATGCGCACGGCGGCTCCAATCCCATTCCGAATGTGCGGCCTCCATATCATGCAGATAATACAGTTCCTCCTGATGCTTCCAGCCCGCCTTCAGCATATCGTCTGCAAGCTGCTTCACATGGGAAGCCATGAAGAAGCCTTCCGCTCCGCCGATGTCCAGCCATATGCGCTGGCCGGCATTGTAAGGATAGAGCCGATATTGCGGTGTTTCCTCCAGCGTGTAAGGATCTACCTTCTTGAGAAAAGGGGATAAAACGCCTAGTCTGCCGAACACTTGCGGATTACGAAGCCCAATCGTATAAGTAGCAATTCCGGCAGCTGAAGAGCCCATTAAAGCCGTGTTCTCTGCATCTGTTAATGTTCTGAAGCGCTCGTCAATGATTGGCTTGAGCTCTTCGATCAGAAAATGCTCATACAGATCGCCCACACAGCGGATCGGATAGGCGCAGAGGTCATGGAAATACTCGCTCGTACCTTCTTCATAGATATGCTCGACCGCAACAATGATGATCGGCTGGATCAGGCCTTCGGCTATTAACCGATCCGCAATACGGTGCATGGCCCACGATTCCCCCGTGTGCTTCTGAGGCTCGAATACATGCTGGCCCACATGCATGTAGAGCACGGGATAGCGCTGCGGCTGCGCATCATCGTAGCCAGCGGGCAAATACACCCAAACATTTCGTTCGTTACCCAAGTGGGAAGCGCTTACTTTCGGCAATACAAGCAGCCTTGAAGATAAGGAATTAGACATGTAGGAAGTCCTTTCTATTCGGGAATTAAATTTGACTGAACTATACTTAACCGGTTAAGTAACCTCAGTATAGGGGATGCTCCAAATGCTGTCAACTAGTTGAATTGACATTTTTTTAAAGGAAGAATTATGATAAGCTAAGCTATTGATCCTAGGTAAGGTGGTTAGCCATTCATGAGAAAGCCAACATTAAGAGACGTTGCCAAAGAAGCTGGAGTTTCCGTTGCTACAGTCAGCTATGTGCTTAACAATGTCAGCAATCAGACGATCGCTGAGGAGACGAAGCAGCGTGTATTCGATGCTGCAAGCAAGCTGCGTTATGTGCAGAACCTGACAGCCAAATCGCTATCGCTTGGTAAAACGAATGTTATTGGCGTACTATTCGTCAGTCCTGCCAATTCTCTTATCTCGAAACCAATAAGCTATGGTGCTTATCTGGACCGATTAGAGCGCAGATGTCATGATCAAGGCTATCATTTACTCGTATCTCAGATTAATCCGGTAGATCCAAGCTTCAAAATTATAGTAGAGAGGAAGCTGGACGGCGTCTTCCTGATTGATGCCATAGAGCAATCCTTCCACACGATATCTAGTCATCTTCCCTATGGAACACCTCTAGTTCTTATTGATAGCTTAATTAATGATCCATTATTTCGCAGTGTGAACCCTGATCTGGAGGGGATGTTCGCAGAGCTGAACGCATTAGGGGAGCGGTCCTTCGCCCTCATACATGAGCAAACCTCGAATAGACTATTCCACGATACAATCAAGTCTGCCTCTAAGCTCGATGATTCCAGTATATTCGCGGCAACCAGTGATGAGGACAAGCTGCGGGACTTTATTGGCATGCAGGAAGGCAAGCTCCTCGTCGTCATGAACGAATTTCTGGCGTTGCATGTGCTGAAATACCGATCTCTGGAGTCTGTCGTTGTTATCTGCACCTCGGAGTGTCCACAGTTTCTGCCTCACGGGGTCAGGAAGTTCACACTTAATCAATCTAAGGCGGACGTTTCGTTCGACTTGCTGCATGAGATGCTGCAGTCCCCGTTCGGGCCTTACGAGAATCAGAGCATTAATCTGCGACTGAGCCAATAATGGAATAGGAGCAGCACGAAGAGAGGGCATCCGATAGGGATTGCCCTCTCTTCGTGCGTGAACAAGGACAGTTAGATTCTACTTATCGAATTGCTCTGTCGCTTGATAGAAACTGCTCATAGAGAGGCGAGTAAGCTGAAGAGCCATATCATGGGGAGAATAGGCCGCTGTAGGCTGCTCGAGCCATCCTGTCACCAGCCCCATAATCGCTGAGCCCCAGTAATCGAGCATAAGGTCACGGGGAATCAAAGGCTTCTGCTCCAGAATCGGATTAGACATCCGGATCAAGCAGCTGTCCCGAATAACCTCCTGTAGTCGATCGGAATGGGAGGAAGCTTGAAGTTCTACTAGGATAATGCGGTAGAAAAGCTGGTTGCTGCCTATATGGTCGAATAGAGCAGCGAAGTAGGGATCGGGAATGGTGCTATTGGGTTCGTAATTTATGGAATAATCTGGTTTAAGTGAAGCTAGTCTATGCAGCTGTTCAAGCTTATAATCAACTATTTTTTCCATTAAATCTTGTTTGTTTTTATAATGAGCATAGAAAGTAGAACGATTAACATTGGATTTTTCTGTAATATCCTTCACGACAATTGCGTGGAAAGGCCTCTCCTGCAGCAAAGACAAGAAGGCTGCTTGGATATGCTGCTGCGTACGTACTATACGCCGATCGACCTGATCATCTGAGTGACTTATCAGGACGGGAATCACCTCCACGAGCCATTTAAGTAGATTTACAAATAAGCTGACAGCCCATATTGTATAAATTTCGTCATAATTGCATCCGTTTTCATCTGAAAATAAGAATAGATATCCAACAGATGCACCTAATTTGTTGGATAGGCGTCACTTGCTGTATTATTTTTTATTGAAATCTATTGATTTAATTAGATATCATAGAACAATGTGTATACATTTTCAATACTGGTCGCATTAGACAAGACGGATTCCTCTCTTATTCAGAAGGATAAGCCGGCAATAGATAAGTAGGAATAATTACAATAATTACAAATTACTGATCATCCCTTTTTTTGGTATGATTAATATCACAAATACTGTTATTTATGTAATGTAACACGTAATGTAACACAACTATCCATGTAATAATTGTTGACGGTTGATTAAATCTTAATTATATTTATGTAATTAATTATAGTGCAATAGGCATGAATGATAACGAAAAAAGTCATGTAAGATGGTCTTCCTCCATCTCGCCACATCACATCAGTCAAAAAAGGAGCTTGGATCATTTGAATCGTAAACTAGTTGCCTCCGCTCGCGGCGATGCCCCTATCGAATTAGTGATTGAGAATGTGAAGCTTGTTAATGTGTTCTCAGGAGAAATATATTTGGCTGCTATCGGGATTACAGGGGATCGAATCGTACATGTAACTGCCCCTGGCGTAACCGTTCTAGATGCACAACAACGAATAGATGGCAAAGGAATGTACGCGATTCCTGGCCTTATTGATACTCATATTCATATTGAAGTTAGCATGCTGACTCCGGCTCACTTCGCCGAAGCTGCGCTTGTTCACGGGACAACTACGGTTCTGACGGACCCTCACGAGATTGCGAATGTACTCGGTGAGCGTGGAGTTAAATACATGGTTGATGCAGCTGAAGGCCTAGACCTGCGTATGCTTAACATGCTGCCTTCTTGTGTACCCGCTGCCCCAGGGCTTGAAACAGCCGGAGCGGATTTCACACCTGAAGTGGTAGAGAGTATGCTCGCTTGGGATGGTATTTACGGACTTGGCGAAGTGATGAACTACCATGGCGTTATTCATGGCGATGAGAGAATGGCTGGCATTCTCGAAGCCAATGAGAGAGCGGGCAAGCTTGTTCAAGGGCATGCTCCTCGAGTGTCGGGACGGGATCTATCCGCATACATGATCGCTGGACCGAACTCTGATCACGAATCTCGTACAGGAGAAGAAGCGCTGGAGAAAATCCGGGCCGGCATGATCGTCGAGCTTCGTGAAGGCTCTTTCTCACTCAGTATTGCGGATTGCGCTCCGCTTATTAAGGACTTGGGCTACCTGCCTAATGTTACGTTCTGCTCCGATGATCTATTACCCCATGATTTAGCAGATAGAGGCCATATGAACTATATCATTTGCAAGGCCATTGAAGAAGGCATTGACCCGGTGAATGCGATCCGTTACGCCACGATTAATTCGGCAGAGCGTCTGAAGCGCAAAGATCTCGGTGCTATTGCTGCGGGAAGAATTGCCGATATTGTATTAGTCGAGCAATTAGAAACGATGAAAGTCGTAGATGTATTCACATCAGGCAAGCTTGTCGTAAGCGAAGGGAAGCTTACCCGTCCTCAGCCGAACGTAGAGCCGCCTGCTGATTTCTTCCAGACGGTTAAGCTGCCAGAAATTACGGAAGCTGATCTCGTTCTATCCGTCGACGACAACTCAGCAACGGAGGCGCAGGTTCGCGTAATCGAATATGATGTTGCCCCTGGTATTCCGACTGATTTTCTCGAAGTCACGCTGCCGGTGGAGGATGGCCGTCTCGTTCCTGAAGCTTATGAAGGAGACAAGGGTCCTTTGTGCCGCGTAGCTGTATTCCACCGTCATGGCTTGAATGAGAACCGCAATCTGGGACTGCTTGCAGGCTATGGCATTATCGATGGTGCGGTCGCTACGACGGTTGCCCATGATAGCCACAACTTGGCTGTGCTTGGAGTGAACACGCGAGACATGGTCATTGCGGCTAATGAGCTTCGCAAATCGCAAGGTGGCTTCGTAGCCGTCAAGAACGGTGAAGTCATCGCACATCTTCCATTCCCACTAGCGGGACTAATGAGCTCGGAATCAGCAGAGACGCTGGTGCCTAAGCTGAAAGACTTCGTAGATATTCTGGTCAAGGAGATCATGCCTGGCAAAAATCCGATTCACCGGATGATCGCTGTGACGCTCCCCGTTATTCCAAAAGCGAAAATAACGGACATTGGCTTGGTTGAAGTCGAAAGCCAGCAGTTCATGCCTTTTATTATGGGTACAAAGTAACACCAATATAACAACTAGAAGAGTGAGAGGGAGATGATTAGGTTGAAAAATGGTTTGAAGGTTATGGCTTTGGCATTAGGGGTTATGGTTGTTGCAGTAGGCTGCTCCAATGGGAACAGCAACACTGAGGGTTCAGATTCATCCGCGAAGGTTGTCAAAATGGCAATCAACAACACTTGGAAGCCTTTCGGTTTCATTGACGAGAAGGACGAGCTGGCGGGCTACAACGTTGACGTATTGAAAGCGATCGACGAGAAGCTTCCTGATTATGAATTCGAGTACGAAGGCGTAGATCAATCCGCTGTCTTCGTAGGTGTAGATACTGGCAAGAATGCTCTAGGCGCAGGCAGCTTTTTCAAGACACCTGAGCGTGAAGAGAAATACTTGTTCCCTGATGAGAACTACGGCAGCATCGTAATGTACTTGGCTGTTAAGAGCGACAACACGGACATTAACTCGCTTGACGATCTAGTGGGCAAGAAATTGGCTCCGCTTATGCCGAATACAAGCCACTACAACATGATCAAAGACTACAACGATGCTCATCCTGATGCTCAAATCAAGCTGGAAACGATTGATAACATTACAACTGCGGACGCTATGAAATGGGTAGAATCCGGTCGTTACGATGCTTTCCTCGTACCAGGTATGACTTATTATGATACTCAAAAAGATCTGAACTTGGATCTGAAATTGACTGACGCAATTGAAGCAAGTCCAATCTTCTTCGTTCTGAACAAAAACGAAACAGAACTCAAAACTCAAATGGACACTGCAGTGAAAGAGCTGAAAGCTGACGGTACACTGTCGAAAATTTCTGAAACATGGATGGGCGAAGATATTTTCAAAGAATAGAGGGCTGAAAGATGAATATTACCTTTAACCCAGGTTACATTCTCGAAATTCTTCCCAATTTGCTCAAGGCTCTGCCTATGACAATTGTGGTTGTAGCTCTCTCGCTGTTATTCGGTTCGCTTCTGGGTTTGCTGCTTGCTAAGGCAAAACTCGGGAGCAGCCGAGTTCTTCGTATTCTGGCTACTTGGTATATCTCCTTCGTTAGGGGTACGCCGGCATTAGTACAGCTTTTCCTCATATTCTATGGTTTGCCGCAAGTGTTGAACATGATAGGCATTAACATTAACAGCTGGGACAAGGTAGTGTTCGCTATCATTACCTTCTCATTGAATGGCGCGGCGTTCCTGTCCGAGATTATGCGTTCTGCCTACCTGGCAGTCGATCGCGGTCAGCAGGAAGCGGCCTATAGTGTAGGAATGAATGGTTGGCAGGCTTTCAGGAGGATCATATTCCCGCAAGCATTCGCGGTAGCTCTTCCTAACCTTGGCAACTCCGCTATATCTCTTTTGAAAGAAACGTCATTGGCCTTCACAATTGGGGTCATTGATATTATGGGACGAGCACAAGTCATCAGTATTAGATCGAATGGCGTCAATCAGCTGGAGTTATACATCGCAATAGCGCTGCTCTATTGGGTCATGTGCTACGGCATCGAGAAAGCTGTCGCTGTGCTGGAGAAAATTTTCAAAAAAGGCCAAAAAGAATTTGTTGGATAAGACATCAGAAATGGCCAATGGGAAGGATCGTTACGGATGGTTTTTGACATCGAATTTGCAATTCAGTCACTACCGAAAATCATAGCTGGCATACCGATGACGCTGCTAATAGCGATCTTCTCCATTATCATGGGCTTAGTAATTGGATTCCTGGTTACTCTCTGCCGCATGTATAAGGTGCCGGTATTAAATAGACTAGCTATTATTTATGTTTCCTTCATTCGAGGGACACCGCTGCTGGTTCAAATTTATGTCACCTACTACGCACTTCCTTTGATTATCGATTGGGCAGGCATGAAGCTGGGGATGAATATATCATCGGCAGATCTGCCGCCTCTGGCCTTCGCACTTACGGCATTCACCATCTATTCGGGCGCCTATCTGTCTGAGACTATTCGCTCTTCTCTGAGCGCAGTGGACCCTGGACAGCTGGAGGCTGCTCACTCTGTAGGGTTAACGACTTGGCAGAGCTTCCGCAGAATCATTATTCCACAAGCTGTCGTCGTTGCTCTTCCGAGCTTCGGCAATATTTTCTTGGGATTGATCAAAGGAACCTCGCTTGCGTTCACCGTTATGGTGCTGGAGGTGCTCTCCAATGCTAAGATTGTGGCTGCTGATGGTTATCGGTATATGGAAGCTTACGTAGATGCTGCCCTCGTCTATTGGGTGCTGTGTATTCTCTTTGAAAGACTGTTTGTCTGGCTCGAGAAAAGAAGCGGCCGTTACAGATCGAAGATTGCCTCTTAATCGCAAGACAAACGCAAAGCAAACGGGGTGACGAAGAATGATTAAGTTGACAGGCATTAGAAAAGCGTTCGGTCAGAATGAAGTGCTTAAAGGGATCGATCTGACTGTGAAAAAAGGAGAAGTCGTTGCTATTCTGGGGCCAAGCGGCTCCGGTAAAACGACGCTATTGCGCTGCATCAATTATTTGGAGAAGCCAAATGGCGGCGAGATCAAAATCGGCGACTTCAGTGTGAACTGCGATAACCCAACGAAAAAGGATATTCATGGCCTGCGCCAAAGAACGGCTATGGTATTCCAGCATTACAATCTGTTCAAGAACAAAACTGCACTTGAGAACGTGATGGAAGGTCTAGTCATCGCTCAGAAGATGCCGAAGGAAGAAGCGCGGAAGAAAAGCATCGAGCTGCTGGACAAGATTGGACTAGCTGCGAAGCATGATGCTTATCCGAGCCAACTCTCCGGAGGACAGCAGCAGCGGATTGGCATTGCACGCGCACTAGCGCTGAATCCAGATGTGATTCTGTTCGATGAGCCTACCTCGGCGCTTGATCCAGAGCTAGTCGGAGAGGTGCTTGCCGTTATGCGCAAAATCGCTGAGGAAGGCATCACGATGATTATCGTTACTCATGAGATGGCCTTTGCTCAGGAAGTTGCTAATCATGTCGTGTTCATGGACCAAGGCGTTATTGTCGAGGAAGGTCATCCTAATGACCTCTTCAATCATCCTAAAGAAGAACGCACGAAGCAGTTCCTCGGACGGATTAGAAATTAAGACAGCTAAATAGGGTATATCGTGCCAATCCTGTTAGTGAAAAAGCACCCGCACTTTTGCCGTGTATATAGGCAGAGGTACGGGTGCTTTTGTCATATAGAGGAGAGCTTGAGCCGTCCCGAAGGCGGCTGCAAGAATATAGCTCAGACGTTAGGTATTGCTCTCAGCCAGCTGCTTCAAGGTTGCGTCCAACACTTGAACACCAATGGCGATATCGGATAAAGAGGCCCACTCGGCCGGATTGTGGCTGATGCCCTCCAGGCAGCGGATGAAGATCATTGCTGTAGGTACTTGTCTGCCGATGACCATAGCATCATGTCCAGCTCCGCTGACGAGCTCGAAGGCAGGATAGCCGGCATGCTCAATAGCGGCTGCAATCTTGTTCATTAAATCTTGGGACATGGAAGTGGGATCAATCTTGATCGTAACCTCCATCTTGAGCTCTAGTCCTCGCTCGCTGGCAATAGCTGCTGCTTCTTCCATAATCGCTGTGAGCAGAAGGTCTCTTGCAGCAAGGTCAATATCGCGAACGTCGACGACTAGACGCACTTCTCCGGGTATGACATTGCTGCCATTAGGATAGACGTCGAATTTGCCTACTGTAGCAACAGCAGTGCTGCTGAAAGCTGGAGGCAGCTTCTCAAGCTTGGCTACGAATTCGCCTGCTCCAGCTAGAGCATCGAAGCGCATGTCCATGGGGGTCGTTCCAGCGTGGGAGGCTCTGCCCAGCCACTTCATCTCCAGCCATGCAGGGCCGGCAATCCCGTTCACAACGCCGATGGGGAGGCCTTGCTTCTCGAGGACCTGTCCTTGCTCAATATGCAGCTCCACATAAGCATGAATGTCTTCCGGCCGGCGAATAGCTTCAGTGAGCTTAGCAGGATCGAGGCCGTCACTGCGCAGCACTTGCTCGAAGTTGCTGCCATTATCATCGTGATAATGCTTAACCAAGTCCAGTGTTAGCTCTCCCATCATGAAGTGACTGCCAGTCAGGCTGGCGTGGAAGCGTGAGCCTTCTTCATCGGCGAAAGCAACAACCTCAAGGCTTCTCGAAGGGATGTAGCCTTGCTCATGCCATCCCTCAGCGACCTCGAGTGCAGACAGGACGCCTAGAATGCCATCGAAATGTCCGCCGTTCGGAACGGTATCGATATGGGAGCCGGAGAGCACAAGCGGGAGCTCGGGGTTTGCCCCGGGCAATCGTCCGAATACGTTGCCAACCGCGTCTTCTCGTACAGCAAGACCGGCTTCCTGCATCCATTGTTTAAGCAATTCCTTCGCTTGACGATCTTCTGCGGAATAGGCGATGCGCGCTGATCCGGAGTCTGCCGTTAAGCCAATCTCGGAGAGGGCATGAAGCCGCTGTGCGATTCGATTCATATTCGTTGTAGTATCGGATTCCCTAGTCAACCTTCCGTATAAGTCCATGATGTCCACCTTTTAAACGCAGTTTTTATTTTATTCTACTATAACAAACCAGCGAAAGCATCAGGAGGAGACGACAATGATCAAAGTTGATACGCTCATAACTAACGTCCATATCTTTAACGCTTATATGAAGCAATTCTATAAGGGCCATGCGGCTATACGCGATGGGAGGTTCCTCTATGCCGGTGACAGCGGGGCTGACGAATTCACGGCGGAGCACGTTATTGACGGTGAGGGCAGATACATGATTCCGGGTCTGATCGATATTCATATGCATATCGAGAGCACGATGGTAACGCCAAGCACCTTCTCCTTCGGATTGATACGCAATGGGGTAACCTCTATTGTGACTGAGCCGCATGAGATGGCCAATGTGTTCGGAAGACGCGGCGTAACGGAGATGATTGAGGCAAGCAGTGACACCGTCGCAGACATCTTCTATGCGATCCCAAGCTCCGTGCCTGCAACGGCTCTGGAGACCTCCGGAGGCAGTATAGAGATCGAGGATATTGCCGAGCTGCTGAAAGACGAGAAGGTCATCTGCCTTGGCGAAATTATGAATTACCTTGAGGTCGTTCACAATCCTGATTGCAAAACGAATCAGATACTTGATTATGTTCGGGAGAATCATCCGAAGCTGATCGTGGAGGGTCATTGCCCCCGTCTGCTAGGAACAGAGCTCAGCCGATTTATCTTCACAGGCGTTGATTCTGACCATACGCAGCAGACGGCTATCGGTATGGATGAACGGATCAAGGCGGGTATGTTCGTACAGGTTCAAGAAATCTCGATGACTCGTGAGGTTATGGATTATATTATTGCAGCTCCGGCATCGGTATCCGAGCATTACTGCTTCGTAACCGATGATGTGATGCCGGATTCCTTCGTGCAGAAGGGGCATCTGAATTATTTGCTCAAGAAAGCAATTGAGATGGGGCTTACTCCTGAGCAGGCGATCTATGCGGGTACATTTACTCCTGCACGGAGAATGCAGCTGCATGACCGGGGAAGCATCGCACCAGGGAAGCTGGCTGATTTTGTTCTTCTAGGAGACCTTCAGGCGTTCGAGATTGATGAGGTGTATAAAGGTGGACAGAAGGTATACGACAGCGAGGAAGACTATGTGCAGAAGCCGCAAGCACGACAATTCCCGGATGATTTCTACACTAGTGTGAAGCTTGCGCCGCTTAAGGCTGAGGAGCTGGTCATTAAGGCACCAATCGAAGAGGGTAGTGTCCGCTGCCGGACGATGACGGTTAACGATGGCACCTTCTTCACAGAGGAGAGGACAGATGTATTCGCAGTCAGCGGCTCCGAGGTGCAGTGGGAAGCTACGCCATATGCACTCATCGCTACCTATGAGCGATATAACAAGAACGGCAACCACGCGATTGGGCTGGTCGGCGGCGATACGATTCACCGAGGTGCGATAGCAACGACGTACTCGCATGACAACCACAATCTGATTGTCATCGGCAAGAACCGTGAGGATATGATCTTGGCTGCGAATGAAGTGATCAAGCATCAAGGCGGCTATTGCGTGGTAGAGGACGGTCAGATTCTATCTATGCTGAGTCTGCCTGTCGGCGGGATCTTGTCAGAGGAGCCACTTCAGCAGGTGGCTGCTGAAGCGGCGCGCTTAGTCGAGGCGATGGTCAGCTTGGGCTATAAGCATTACACACCTATTATGTCGTTCAGTACGCACTCCTTGCCGGTAAGTCCAGGACTCAAGATTACTGACCTCGGCCTTATTCGGGTAGATGAGAGAGAGATCGTATCGATTTTCGCTGATGAATAGGAAATACACATCGTAATGAGCCTATATGGAGCCCGCATCTGGAAGACAGGATGCGGGCTCTTGGAGCTGCTGCCAGCTGCGAACAAAAAACACTGAAATCGTACAATTCATTTATTCTGTGTATTTCATACAAGCGATTAGGTATAATAAACGGGAATGAAGGAGGCCGTTAATACATGAGTACTACGATGGACAACGATAGTCATCCGCTTAAAGATATGAGAACGAAGCTCCTAATCAAGGTCATCCCAATCGTAAGAAAGAATGGATTCCAATCCTTGCGGATGGAAGAAATTTCTAAATATATGGATGTCAGCAAAGCAACGATGTACAAATATTTTTCTTCCAAAGAAGAGGTTATTGAGAGTATAGTCCATATCCTGAGCGGCTATATAGATGAATTAGTGCTGGAATCTCATGATACGATGGGGTCGTTCGGAACAGCGTTCCAGCAGCTATTCGAACAATCGGTCATCCTCACTGCCTATATCTCTGATGGTTTCTTGAACGAGCTGCAGGCGATCTATCCAGAGCTGAGCGAACGATTAACAGATGCGATGGGGCAACGGGAGCAACGGGTTCTGACCTTTTATCAAGCAGGCAAGAAGAAAGGCGTCTTCAACGATTTCAATGAGAATCTCCTGTTCCTGCAGGATCATGTGCTGGTAAGAGCGATGCTGGACATTAAGTTCTTAATGCTGCATCATATGACGCTTAACCAAGCTATTATGGATTATTATCAGTTAATGAAGCTTCAGCTGTTCCGAGCGGAGCAGCTTCATCTTGTAGATGATTCGGTTATGAAGGCCAAGGTAGAGTATATGGCAATGAAAATAACCCGTGATGTGTTATAGCACAGCATAAGAAGGAGGCCATCCCGATGAGGATGGTTCAGACTGTAGAGAAACCCCCTGTTTTTTATGAGGGCTTAAATTCCCCGAATTTATTCGTTCAAATGTAGCTCTCAGATCGTTTTAGATCGATTTTTCTTCGATTAGACGAGAACTACCAAATAAAAATAAAAGTACCGAAAACCTTTGACTTTCTCGACACTCTGAGGTTGCATTACATACAACCAAATCCGTTGTTTTGGCTCATATAAATAAATTTCAGGAAACTGAATTGTAATGAGTACAGTGTATGGCAAGCTATTGACGATATACCGCTATGAGGTTGTATGAAATTCAGTCTGCATCACGCGAGTTAGACTAGTTAATTACGTGCGCTGTAGCTACATTGTATTGAGTGCAATCAAATCAGTGGAAACGGCACTAGAAGTCTACTATGATTGCATTACATACAACCAAATCCGTTGTTTTGACGGATAAAAGTAAATTTCAGGAAAGTGAATTGTAGTGAGTACAGTGTATAGCAAGCTATTGTTGATATACCGCTATAAGGTTGTATGAAATACAGTCTGCACCACACGAGATAGACTATTAATTGTGCGCGTGGTAGCTACATTGTATTTAGTGCAATCAAATCAGTGAGGACGGCACTAAAATTCTGCTTAGGTTGTATCACATACCACCACATAATTCCCCGAATTTTTCGTTAAAATGTAGCTCTCAGATCGTTTTAGATCGATTTTTCTTCGATGACACGAGAATCACCAAATAAAAAAAATGCCGAAAAGTCCCTTGGACTTTCTCGAACACTCTGAGCCATCCCGATGAGGATGGCTTTTTTGCATGCAGCTCCAGTTAAACAGCTTGACCTTGAAGTATACTTCAACCTTTATGCTTGATCCAACAAGCAATAGTGTCCTTCAGGCGAAGGACGATCATCAGATGGAGGTACTGTATAATGAGAGTATTAGAGGTTATTGTTATTGTCGTTATTCTAGCTGCTGCAGGAGGACTACTCTTCGCACGAAGAGATCGGAGACTGGAGGCTTCCCTGTTGGTGTCTCTAGGCTTAGCTCTGCTCCTGCACGGAATTATCGATCAATTCCGCATACAGATGGCTCTGGCGTACCTATTGGCGCTTGTACTGATGCTCGTATTCGCGCTGAGATTAGCTAGACCATCCACCAAGCTGCGTTCCAAATCTCTGCTGTGCAAAAGTCTGTTATCTATTGTAGTGCTGGCTGTCTCTGGCGTATCGGTATATGTTAGTCAGCTGCTGCCGGTCTTCATTGTGCCTGAGCCGACTGGCAGCTATGCCATCGGCACTGTCGTCCAGCATCTCACCGATGAATCCCGCGAGGAAAGCTTCAGCGATGATCCAAGTGACAAGCGGGAGCTTATGGTTAATGTCTGGTACCCCGTTGACCCGGAAGAGGCCGAAGGGAAGAAGCTGGAGCATTATCCATCGGAGCTTGGAGAAGCGATCAGTCTGGTATTCGGATTGCCTAAGCAGCTATTCAGCTACTTGACGACGATTCCAACTCACGTTGTCGATGGAGCGGAGCTGTCTAAGGCGGAAGAGAGCTATCCGGTTCTGCTATTCTCGCCAGGCATTCGCTCGACGCGGTTTCAGAGCATGACGTCCATTGAAGAGCTTGTAAGCCATGGTTATATTGTAGTAGGTATGGATCATCCTTATACATCGGCTAAGGTAACGTTCCCTGATGGCCGCGATATCTTCTATAGGCCAGACCCTGCATTCGACACCTCGACAGAGCTGTATGAGTACAACGTCGAAGGCGTCGGCGTTCGCGCAGCAGATGCAAGCTTCGTACTCGACACTCTGACAGCAGGGAATGAGGCAGACCCTAATGGGATGTTCGAAGGGAAATTCGATCTGGAGCATATCGGCATATTCGGACACTCCTACGGAGGAGCGACAACGGCGGAGGCGATGGCGCTGGACGAACGCTTCAACGCGGGTGTTAGCTTGGAAGGCGGGTTCTGGGGAGAAGTAGCCCATACCGGCCTGACGCAGCCTTTTATGTATATGATGACCGCTGGTACTGCCGCCAGCCTTGATCCCTTGAATACGAAGAAGGACAAGGTATTCTATGAGGAATTTGCTCCTGATCTTGATTCTGCTATGATGGCAAGCAAGAGCGATACGTATTATTTGATTGTCGATCATTTCATCCATCAGAGCTTCACAGAGATCGCGCTGCTGTCACCGCAGCTATTCTCCGCAGAATTGGACCCCCTGCATAATGTTGATATTACGAGATCGTACGTTCGAGCTTTCTTCGATCAATATTTAGAAGGGGAGCCGCAGCAGCTATTGGATGGTCCGTCGGTGGATTATCCGGAAGTGAAGTTCGACGAGAAATATACGATCAAGAGATAGGAAGAGAGGCGGGGCAGGTATGGAAGGAATGACGCGAGGGGAGCTGGCGAAGCGCACGGGGCTTAGCATGGCGACGATTCGTTATTATGAGGATAGCGGCGTTCTGCCTGCTCCTGAGCGGGTGGCGAATGGATATCGTATCTATACGGACGATTATTTGGTCAAGATCAAGTTCATCAAGGATGCCAAGTCTCTGGGCTATTCGCTTAAGGAGATTCAAGAAGTGCTGCATCTGCTCGGGCGGGAGATGGAGACGGAGGGCCTCAAGGAGCTCGTGCGGAACAAGATTGCAGAGATTGAAGAACGCGTTCAGTCGCTCCATGCCATCCAAGCCGTGCTGACGAGCTTGCTGGAGACTCCTACTGAGGAGATCAACAGCTATCTAGATTCATTTCAAGCATAGAGTGCCTGTTTGTTTTGAAAATAAAGGACATATCCCCTATACTTAGTAGGCTGCTCGAAATAAGCTATAAGAAATGGAGTATATCATATGTCTTCTACATACCCTAACTGCCCGGAATGTCATTCCGAATATACTTATGAAGACGGGAATCTGTTCGTATGCCCGGAATGCAGTCATGAATGGAGCTTGGAATCAGACGCTGAGCCTAACGAGGATACGAGAATGGTGAAGGATTCGAATGGGAATATTCTAAGCGATGGCGACACGGTGACGGTGATCAAGGATTTGAAGGTAAAAGGAAGCTCATCCGTCCTCAAGATTGGCACACGGGTGAAGAACATCCGTCTTGTTGATGGAGACCATGATATTGATTGCAAAATCGATGGTTTCGGAGCGATGAAGCTCAAGTCTGAATTTGTGAAAAAGATCTAACCGGATTCAGCACGGGATCTTTCATAAGCTGAGGGGAAGCAGATGCTAGGGTGAGCAGCGGCTTCCCCTCTTGCTGTTATAGGGAGTTCAAAGTGATTACGGTCAGCTCTGGCCGGCAATTGAATCGTATAGGCAAGCGGGTCATCCCTATGCCGCGTGTTGTATACACCTGCAGCTGGCTGTCTGGAACGCGATATAAGCCGCTTATATATTTGCCTCCGTAGGGAGGCGTATACACTGCTCCAATAAAAGGCACTCGAACCTGCCCGCCATGGGTATGCCCTGATAGTTGCAGGTCTACTGGCAGCTGGCTGTATTCATCTGCGAAATCCGGCTCATGCGCCAGCAGAATGGTACAGGCATCCTCAGGGATACCCTGCAGCGCTTGTCCAATATCGGGTTGTCCAATCCACGGATCATCTACTCCGGCCAAATAGAGCCGTGCATTCCCCTTTTTAAGCACCGCATGCTTGTTATGAAGAACTTGGAAGCCTGCCTCTGTTAAACCCTCCGTAACGACTCGGTGATTGCCATACGCATCATGGTTGCCCAGAACGGCGTATCGCCCGAGTGGTGCCTGCAGCCTGGACAATATATCGACAGCATCTGAGATATAGGCTGTGGAGTGATCCAGCAAATCCCCTGTAAAACAAATCACATCTGGCTGTGCCTGCTGAACCTGTGCCACGAACTCGATTAGTAAGTCTTGCTTGGTATGAAAGCCTACGTGCAAATCACTTATATGAACAATCCGTAATTGGTTGAAGGATGAAGGAAGCTTCGCGAGTGTAATAGGCACATGGTTGACGTCGATCCAGTAAGGCTCAATCCAGCGTGAATAGACACCGGATAGACTGGCTGCACCAGCGATTCCTACGATAGATTGCAGCGTTCTTTTCAAAAACTTCCGTCGGCTGATAGGTGGTGAATTAGGTAACATATGACCTCCGGTAAAGGTTAGAATGATAGCGAGTATATACAATAACTATAAACGAATGATAGGGCCGATGTGTTACAGCGAAATGACAATGTAAGCCAAATCGCACTTCAAGGCTTGTTCATATGCGTTTTCATCCGTATAATAGGGCAGTGCGGTAATGGAGTAAAGTCAGAAGTTTCGACATAAGGAGCAATAAATCATGCGTATAGCAATTCTAGGCAGCAGCGGCGGTAACTTATTCAATCTGGGAGGGAAAGATCCCGATAAGCTCATTGCTGAAATCGTTAGACAGAGCAGCAGTGCAGGTGTAGAAATTGGCAGCTTGCAATTCATTGCGGCAGCGGAATCGATGGATGCAGCCAAAGAGACAACGGCAGCCTCATTATATGTATGGGATGCAGAGCAGCAGCATATCACCAGAACATTCGAGGGATCGCTGAAGGACACGAACCAAGCGGCGGCACAATCCGATGCGGAAATTTCTAATCAGATTAAGATGGGTCATATCGATGGTCTTATTGTGATGAGCGCTGACCCCAATCATGCCAATAAGCTTGCCATTCTGGCAGCCGCAGAGAAAGGCATTCCTGTCGTTGGGACAGGTGGAACCTCTATGGCGCTTATAAGCTCCAAAGGAGCGAATGTCATCGCTACATCGGGGACGACGGGAACGACGAACCGGACAAGGGCCGTATCTTTTATAGCTTCACTATGCAAGTATTGGGGGATTAAGTATCTTCCTGTTCTAGGGGACTCCCAATCCACTCAACTGCCGGGACCAAGCAGCCCGTGGAAGAGAATTAATCTGAAGGGTATCATGCAGTCTTCACTTCCTGGCTTCATCGCCATGGCAATCGTGCTCGCGATCAGCCAGATTCCTGCTTTCAAGGGGTTAAGTGAAGTATTCGACGTTATGTTGAAGGCTTTGCCCGTCGTTCTAGCCGTTATTGCGGCTAAGCAAGTATCCGATATGGATGAAATATCGATTGTAGCGGGTGTTATTGCTGGTGTGCTGTCTATCGAGGGAGGAATCATCGGCGGTATTATCGGTGGTATCGGAGCGGGACTGCTTGTGCAATTGTTGTTCGTCAAATGTGTACAGTGGCGTTTTCCCATGACGACCGTCAATATTGTGGCTGGCGGGTTCGCTGGTCTGATCTCCGGACTCATCATGTACTACTTGATTGCTCCGTTTGCGCTTCAGGCAGGCGAGTTCATTAAATATCTGATTAATGAAGCTATAGCATTCAATCCTATTGTAGCTGGTATTATTGCGGGTCTCTTAATCTGGCCTGCCATTCTTGGCGGTGTCTATCATGCGGCTATTCTGCCCATTGTATTGCTTGAAATGGAGAAAACGGGTAACAGCTTCTTAGGAGCTGTAGATATGGTTGGTCTGGTTATGGTATCTGCGGGTATCACTCTAGCGAACATTATTGCTCCAAGGGATAAAGGCGAGGCTGCCGTCGCTACACCAGGCTTTCTGATTAATATGGGCTTCGGCACTTTTGTTGAGGCATCATATCCGTTCATGTTCTCTAACAAAATGGTGTTTGCAGGTGCGATCCTTGCTTCTGGTGTAGGTGGGGGACTGGTTGGCTTGTTCAACGTTCGCGGTACCGCTTATGTGCCTTCCTTTATGGGGCCGTTCCTGTCTAATAACTGGGTAGGCTTCTCCATCTCCATGCTGGTCGCCTTGCTGCTTGCGTTCATCATTACGCTGGTGGCGAACAGGATAGTTAAGAAGAAGAGTCAATAAATATAGGCTAGTAGGTAGGGGGCTTTCGCAATGGCGAAAGCCCTTTTTGTCTATTTGCTATGCGTTATCGCCAATCAATCCCTGGGTCCTTCTGCAGCTGAACAGGGATGCCTAAGCTTTGCCCAGCCTCCAGCAGGAACTCCTTGCAGAAGTAGTAGCCGCGGTGGTATACGATCTGTCCCTGGTCGAATTCGAATAGGCGGATATCATGAAGGACTTGCCCCTGCTCTGATTCAGCCAGCACGACGAATACAAGCGTCCCCCATAATGGCTGTAGGGAGACCTGTAGAGCTGGGCCTCTGTGCTTGAGCGAGCCCTCGAGCATCTGCTTCTTCGAGAATTCTTGAAACCCCGGTGTGGCATTATTATAGACCGTATCTCCCAGCATATGAATCATCGTATCTGCATCTCCGCTTCTGATGACCTCCAGCAGCTGATGGAGCAGAGCATTATCAGGATCTTCATGTCTTGCTGCTGGGACTTGATCGAGCGGTGCGCTGCGGAGCTTATGAATATATGCCCTCGAACGGTGCAGTACGGCATATACGGAGCCTTCGGTCATGTGCACCATACCCGCCACTTCGGATGCTGTGAAGCCGAACACCTCCATGAGCAGGAGGATCGCGATTTGCCTAGGTGCTAGGTGCTGCACCAAGACATCGATCGCTTCTATAATCTGATAGGGATCAGCCTGCTGCTCATCCTGTGCTTGCCATTCTTGCTGGGTGTAGGTATGCAGCGGGAGCTTTTGCTTCCGAAGATGATCCACGCGGGTGTTCGTAGCAATCCGGAATAGATAGGATTTGATGGCGAGGGGGTGCCATAATTGCGCCATCGTCGCGAAAGCTTTTAACAACGTATCTTGGAACAAATCATCGCCGTCCCAAGGGGAGCCGGTCAAATACGTACAGTATTTCCACAGAGATTGCCGATGGGGTGCGATCATTTCTTCGAATTTCTGCTGAAGCGCTCGGGTGTCGGTTACAATGGGGTCTAACGGCTCAGACATGCAGTGTCCTCCTACTGTAATTTTTCTTCTATAAGACGTTAAAGGGGGAAGAAATCATACGGTGTCAGGAATAAGATTAATAGCTCTGTCCCTTCATAGTAGCACAATGTCTTCCAGCCATGGAATCTGTTCGTGGGGACCGATCGAGTATAGCAAAAACCCCTCTTAGCAGCAGTAGAGTAATCGTTCTACATAGCCAAGAGGGGTTTTAACCTGATCGTATCGTTATTATTTAACCAGACTTTCCAGAACATTGTCGATCATTTGTGTATTAGCAATAGTGCCTGTGTACAGCCAGCTTGTGTTCGCAGGATATTCGTACAGATTACCATTCTTCACAGCAGGTATATTATTCCATATTGCATCTTGAAGAGCCTCACTGCCGGAATCAATATCGCTGTTGATCAAGAAGATATGGTCTGCATCAAGCTGAGCAAGCTTTTCTAAGGAGATAGGGAGCCAGTTGCCCTCTCCTGAAACGGAGATCTCTTTGACGACCTCTGGAGCCTGTAGGCCCAGATCGTTGTACAAGACTGCGCCAGTCGATAGATCTTGGCTTACCATGAAGAATTGCTTCTGAACGAGCCAGATCGCTGCTGCAGATTGTTCGCCAACAGATTCTGCTAGCTTCGTCTTGGCGTCAGCTGCCTTTGCTTCATAAGTATCAAGCACGGTCTGGGCTTCTTCACTCTTACCTAGAATTTCTCCAATCTTCAGCAATTCCTGTCTCCAGTCATTGTTCTGCGCATCGCCGATCGCATAGGTAGGAGCAATCTTAGCATACTGATCGTATTTATCACCGCTAACCGTATCTGCGGAATCCACGATGATCAGATCGGGACTGAAGCTTGTCACTTGCTCGAATGGCAAATCCCATGAGCTGGTTGGAATGCCTTCCAGGCTGCCTTGCAGATAGTCTTGCACTCCGCTTGGAATGGACCACTGAGCTACTGGCTTCACGCCTAGAGCGACCAGATGATCTTCAAGATAGGAAGCAATAATACGCTGTGGTTTCGCAGGAATAGTTACCTCATGACCCAAACCATCTGTTAGTGTACGTTCAGTTGGAGCCTCTGTTGCTGCTGCTGGAGCTTCTGTGCTTGCAGGGCTCGGCGCATTGGACGCTCCGTTATTTGAATGGCTTCCACAAGCGGCGAGGCAAGTCGAGATTACGAGCATACTAGCCATCACGATCAAAGATTTCTTATTTCCGAACACCATAGTTCCCCCTAAGGATAATGTACTTTTCGTCTGCGTCTAGATGACCTTAACATGATAACAATTATCATTTTCATTATCAACCTCTATTTATGGGGAAAGCGTTCATTCTCAAGCGAAGAGTCATATCCATGAAGACTTGCTAGACCTGATCTGCACCAATTCACCCGAATTAATTTGATCAAAAAATGATATTCTATACCTAGTAGATAAGTTAATTTAACCATTTGGGTATGGGTGAAGGAGTACGACACAGATGACGGTTGCGAATAGAAACAGGTTAGTTGAGGTTAGTAGATTACTATCGAAGGTTGCAATGGGAGAAGCTTACGCAGAGCTAGTTATTAAGAATGGCACATTGGTTAATGTGTATTCTGGGGAGCTGGTTGAGCATATGGATGTAGCTGTTGCTGCTGGTCGGATCGCTTATGTAGGGAACGCGGAGCATACGATTGGACCAGACACAGTTGTAATAGATGCGGTCGGCAAATACATAGCTCCAGGTTTATTGGACGGTCACATGCATGTGGAGAGCACGATGCTGTCGGTCACTGAATTCGCGAAGGCAGCTCTTGCCAAGGGCACGACTGGCATATTCATGGACCCTCATGAAATAGCGAATGTATTCGGCACGGAGGGCGTACGATTGATGCATGAGGAAGGACAGCAGCTCCCGCTCAAAGTATTCACGACATTCCCTTCCTGTGTGCCGGCAACGGATGGGTTGGAGGATGGGGGCGCTAGTCTCGAGGTAGATGATATAAGAGAAGGTATGAAGTGGGATCATGTTGTTGGACTAGGCGAGGTTATGAACTTCCCTGGCGTTGTGTTCGGTGATCCGAAGATGTGCGGAGAAATTGAGGAGACGATCAAGTGGGGCAAGACCGTTACGGGACATTTCCCGAGTGACGATAATCGTATGCTGCAAGCTTATCTGGCGTCTGGTGTGACATCCGACCATGAGACGATAACCCGTGAGCAGGGGCTTGAGAAGGTGCGGCTGGGTATGCATCTGATGATACGCGAGGGCTCAGCTTGGCATGATGTGAAGGAAGTCATCAAGGTGGTAACAGAGGATAAGGTGAATACCTCCAACATCTCACTCGTGACGGATGACGTTAATCCCCAGACGCTGGTGGAGCTCGGACATCTCAATCATGTCGTACGCCGTGCGATTGAAGAAGGCGTTGATCCTGTTACAGCGATTCAGATGGCAACGATTAATGTGGCGCGTTATTTCAAGCTGGAGCAGGACCTCGGCAGTATCGCACCAGGCAAATGCGCAGATCTACTGCTGATTGATGATCTGGCTCAGGTCGTGCCTTCTACGGTTATTACAGACGGACAAGTGGTGTTCAATCAAGGCGAGCTGGTCGTCCAATTCCCGAGCTTCGTCTATCCGGAGCATATCCGGAATTCGATTCATCTGAAGCGGGAGCTGACAGCGGCGGATTTCAAGCTGGCAAGCGTACGCGGCGGCGAGAAGACGAAGGTGAACGTCATTGGCGCTATCGAGAATAGCGCAAGAACAGAGAAGCTGACCGCTGAGCTTGCGGTTGAGCAAGGCATCATTCAGCCAGATGCTAAGCAGGATGTGATTCGTCTAGCCTGTATTGAAAGGCATCATGCAACAGGCCAAATCTCATTAGCCTTCACGAAGGGCTTCCAATTAAAGCGCGGGGCTGTTGCTTCTACGGTGGCGCATGACAGCCATAATCTGCTCGTGATGGGGATTAATGAGGAGGAGATGGCATTCGCAGCCAACGAGCTTGCCCGGATAGGCGGAGGAATGATCGTCGTTGACAATGGCAAAGTGTTGGCGCAAGTACCGATGACTATAGCAGGCCTTATGTCTGAGAAGTCACTTGCTGCTGTCGTTGATGAGGTTGCACAGCTTGAGGAAGCGTGGAGGCAGATTGGCTGTCCATTGAACGCGCCATTCATGACGTTCTCCTTAATTGCGCTGCCGGTTATTCCAGAGATCCGGATATCCAATCGCGGACTTGTTGATGTGACGGCGTTCAAGCTATTGGATGTGGAAGTAGAGTAGCTTCTTAGCATTGCATCCATGCTTGGACAGGATTCAAGCATGGCGATATGATGGAAGGAGCAATAGTCTACGCCGTATACAAAGGATGTCATAGAATGATAATAGTGAGTTCATGCTTAGCGGGCTTAGCCTGCAGATATAATGCTACACATAGCTTGCAGGCCAAGCTTCGTGAGCTTGTGCAGGAAGGCCAAGCGATGATGCTATGCCCGGAGCTGCTCGGGGGATTCTCTACTCCACGCGAGCCAGCCGAGATTGTTGGCGGCAACGGGGAAGATGTACTAGCGGGCAAGGCGAGTGTGATCGAGAAGTCGGGTAACGATGTGACAGAGATGTATATAAGCGGTGCCTATCAGACGCTAGAGATAGCAAGACAAGTAGGCGCCACTACCATTGTACTGAAGGAAAACAGCCCTTCCTGCGGCAGTCAGATGATCTATGATGGCAGCTTCGGGAATCATCGCATGGCGGGTGAAGGTGTCACGACCGCGCTGTTGAGACGAGAGGGATACACAGTCATTTCTGAGAATAATCTACATGATGTATTCTTATAGCCATAAACAAGCCCCAGCCACTGTGCCATCATAGGACAGGGACTGGGGCTTTGTTGTATGAACTTACGTAGTTATCTAATGGCCTGCTTACTTACTGAATACAAGGGCTGCCGCCTTCTTGCGTTCTGTGATATAAGCAGCCGCTCCTAGGAGCAGTGCTAGTCCGACCAGAATAGCGCCGACCCAAGGCAGAGCATTCAAGGTCAGATGTGTTATAACCCATCCGCCGATGAAAGCTCCAACCGCATTGCCGAGGTTTCCGGCGGAATGCGAGGAAGTAGAGGCAAGCGCCGGCGCGGCCTGTGCGAGACTCATAATTCGGACTTGCAGTCCCGGCATGACGGCAAACGATGCAGCGCCCCATAGGAAGATCGTAATGACAGATGCAATCGGGCTATGCACCGTAAAGGTGAAGATGGTAAGAATGACACAGATGAAGAAGTACAGTCCCAATATAGAGGGCATGAGCTTCCAGTCGGCCAGCTTACCGCCGACGATATTGCCGATTGTTACACCACAGCCGAACAATACAAGAATCCAAGTGACACTATGCTCGGTATAGCCGGTTATGTCCTGCAGCAGCGGTGCAATATACGTGAATACGGCGAATAGTCCGGCGTTCCCAAGTGCTCCAATGAGCAGGAATAGCATGAGCTTAGGATGGATGAGAGCACTGATCTGCTGCATAATGCTTGCTGGCTTATCTTGAATGATTCTAGGGATGAAAATAAATACCCCGATCAATGCTGCGATTCCCATCACCGCAATGGCAGCGAACGAAGCTCGCCAGCCGAAGTTTTGACCGATGAAGGTACCAAGAGGCACTCCAATAATATTGGCAATGGTTAGGCCGGCCATCATAATGGACACAGCTCCAGCCCGCTTGTCTGGTCTTACCAGATTAGAGGCAATAACGGCTCCGACACCGAAGAAGGTTCCGTGAGTTAACGCCGTAATGACGCGCGCGGCCATCAGCACACCATAGGTAGGTGCGAATACAGAAAGTGCATTGCCGAGAATGAATAATACCATTAGCAGGCATAGCAGCATTTTTTGCGGAACCTTGTGGGTTAGGAGTGTTAGGATAGGTGCGCCGACAGCTACCCCGAGGGCATACATCGTAATGAGCTGTCCGGCTGAGGAAATGCTCACATTCAGATCCTCTGCAACGTTGGGCAGGAGACCCATAATAACGAACTCCGTCATTCCTATGGCGAAGGCGCCAACGGTAAGAGAGAGGATAGCGATTGGAAAAGGCTCTTTGGCAGCCTTGTTCCTGGTGATGCTCTGCGTATGATTCATGATGCTTCGTTCAACCTTTCTGACTTGCATATTCAACGTAATCGCTCGGATTCCCGGGTACGATCCATAAGACCTATTCCTTATTATTTAATGTATGGCTTCGATAAGCAAGGAAAAAAATTGTGGTGAGCGGACTGTGGCGGTGTTCGGGGTTACGAGAAGAGATCGTTCCAGCGCGAGGCACTCGCGTAAGAAACGATCTCTTTTTGTGCGGCAATTACTTCTCTTCCTTCTTCTTCAGTGCTTCTCGCTCATGCGCCAGCTTTAACTGCTCGTTGCCTTGTGAATAAATATTCTGGAGTGCTTCGTCGATCGTTTGCTCATTGGCAAGAAGGGCATCCGTTTCTCTAGCTGCAATAGATTCGAATAACAGACTGAAGTTTTCGGGCATTTTCTCATATCGACTATAGAGGCTAATTCCATTGGACAATTCGTAGAATGCGTTGAGCGGCGTACCATTGCTCTCAACCTTAAAGGCAGGACGAACGGAGAGAGTCCCATCAATAGTACGTGATAAGGATTTGGCGACTTCATCAGAATTTACATATTTCACAAATTCCCAAGCCAGCTTCTTGTTAGCTGAACCCGTATATACGCCGAAAATATCAGTTAGATGCGTACTTGTAGAAGCATCGGGATCCTGAGGGTTAATAGGCGCAGTCACAATCCCCCAGTTAAGAGGAGAGCTACTGTTTCCTTCTGACTGCGCAATCATAGTTAAGTAGGAGGAGCTTTCCAAGGCAAGAGCAGCCCGGCCGCTAAGAAACATATTATCCTCTCAGCTAGTAGGAATATGTAAGACATTAGATTGGTAGGCGCTGACTACTTCCTCATAGATACTGCGCCAGTTCGGAGAGTCAATCGCAACGCTATTCGCATCAGCACCAATATAAGAGAGCCCTAATGTTTCAGCATAAGTAAGCATCATTCGAACAACGGCATCGCTTGGTTTGGTGTAAGTAAAGATGGAGCTGGCTGCAAGACCGTACATACGTTCATTATCAGAGCCTTCCGTAGGGAATTGTTTGGCTAGTGCAAGCAACTCTGGCCACGTCATACGATCTCGCGGCAATTCAATATTGTATTTCTCGAACAAATCAATATTATAATATAGGGCATTTCAATAAAAAGCTGGAGCCAAGGCATAGAAGCCTCCAGACCCTTGTTTTTTCAGTCACTCTGTCACGAAGGGCATTATTCCATCGAGATCGAACTCATCTTTTTGGATGATGGAATCCAAAGGGTATAACAACCCCTCCTCTACCGCGCTTGCATAATTGAACTCATCTAGAATAATGACATCCGGCTTGCGTTCCTCTATATATTGCTGGAAAGCTTGATTGCGACTAGCTCTAGGCTGGTTAAACAGCCATTGTGTGCTAACGACCTCCAGCTCTACATTTGGATATTTGTTCATAAATAAATTGCCGTATCTTTGGAAAAAAACACTGTCCTGCCAATACATCACCTTCAAAGGGCCATCCATTGTTCCTTCTAGTTCACCCGAATTGTCTTCTTTCGTACAAGCGCCTAATAAAGAAACAGCAAGTACTATGGCCAATATAATCATTGTTCGGGATTTCGCTTGTGTAATCATGGAGACTATTCCTCCTCTAATTCGGTCTTGTATCACTGTGCCTGCATAGCGAACATAACGGTGTAATTTTCATTTTTGCAAACGCTTGCAAGAATGAAGATTTAAAATGAGGAATGCGATTACGCTCCTCACTTGTTAATTTAATACAGATATGTAATTTAGAATATAATATATAGCGCTTTCATTCAGCTGTCAACCCTGTGAGAGAGTAGAATGGGACTTGCTTGTTACAGGAATTATGGTTAAGCTCGGATGTGAATGGTCTTAAATGCTAATCTGTGATAGTATTTATTCCTATATAGAATGAGGAAGTGAGCTAGATGATAAATATAACGATTCCACAGCCAGATGTGACGATTACGAAGCAGAGCAACCCTGTACTGAGCCATATTTATGGCTTCACGGATTTTATCTTGATTCCGCGTGATAAGGGCGGCATTTTTATGTTCTACAATAAGAGTGGCGAGCTGTTGTTCGTGGGCAAAGCGCGTAAACTGAGACCAAGAATCAAGAAGCATTTTGAAGACACCGTATCTGTTATTAAGGACCACAGAGATGAAGTGACCAAGATTGAGATCTGTCTGGTTGAGGATGCTGTAGATAGAGAAATCTACGAAACCTATATTGTGAATAAGCTGAAGGCCAAATACAATGTAGAAAAAGTGCTGTACAAGTAAACAACAGGCTGGGAAAAGGAGCCATAAGCATACGTCCACTCGGACGAGCTTATGGCTCCTTTTTGGCATCTGTACAGGATAAGAGTATTATGCAGGTTCAAGTGAATGAGGAGTACCAGCAACCAGTGGTTGCTTACACCTCTAAAAGGATTTATATTAGATGAAGCAGAAATACGTGGAGCGCTGAGGCTGGCTTGTTTGAATGAACAAGGTTTGGGACAATAATAAACAGATTAATAGGCTGAGCAAGAGGGCTTCGAAAAGAGGACAACAGTATGAATAAACCATCCATCTATGGATTGACGCTTGATCAACTGACAGCTTGGCTGTCTGAGCATGGACACAAGAAATTCCGGGCGACTCAAGTCTGGGACTATCTATATAGAAAACGGGTAACGGAATTTGATGATATGGTCGATGTGAACAAGGATTGTATCCAGGTTCTATCCGAGCATTATGCGATTCAGACGCTAACCGAGCACACGAAGCAGGAATCGGCTGATGGTACGGTTAAGTTCCTGTTCAAGCTTGAGGATGGCAATCTGATCGAGACGGTACTCATGCGTCATAAGTTCGGTCTATCGGTATGCGTAACGACCCAAGTGGGCTGCAACATCGGCTGCAGCTTCTGCGCGAGCGGACTGCTGGCGAAGAGCCGTGATTTGACCAGCGGCGAGATCGTAGGTCAGATTATGAAGGTACAGCTCCATCTCGATGCAGCAGGAAAAGAGGAGAGAGTCAGCCACATTGTAGTTATGGGAATTGGTGAGCCATTCGATAATTATACGAATATATCTGACTTCATCCGTGTCGTCAAGGATCATAAAGGGCTGGCGATAGGCGCTAGACATATTACCGTATCGACGAGCGGGATCGCTAACAAAATCGTAGAATTCGCCGATTCCGATCTGCAAGTGAATCTGGCTGTCTCTCTGCATGCGCCTAACAATGAGCTGCGTACGCGTATTATGAAGATCAATCGGGGCATTCCAATTGAGAAATTAATGGAGTCGATCGATTATTATCTCAGCAAAACGAATCGCAGAATCACGCTCGAATATATTCTGCTGAAGGATGTTAATGACAGCAAGGAGCATGCACTCGAGCTTGCTGAGCTTGTCGGCGACCGCCGTCAGCTAGCGAACGTCAACTTGATCCCTTACAATCCGGTCGATGAGCACAGCCAGTATCAGCGTACAGAGCAGGAATCTGTTCGTGCGTTCTACGATACGCTTAAGAAGCAAGGCATCAGCTGCAGTATCCGTATGGAGCATGGCTCGGATATTGATGCAGCCTGTGGCCAGCTGCGAAGCAAGCAGATTAAATCGGACAAAGGAAGCAAAGTGAAGCAGGATAGTCTTGAAGTTGGTTAAATAAAAGGCGGAGCGGGGTTAGTCCCTGCTCCGTTATTTTTATGTTCTATGGTTGTTGCTGATGCACCATGCATTAGAAGGTCAATAGCGCAGGCGAGGTTCACCAGTAGCGAAAGTAATTTCGCTATTGGGTCCGTGAACGTGCGGATGAGTGGAGATAGCGCAACGAATTTCGTTATTAGCGAAAGGAGCTTCGCGAGTAACGCACAGGGTTTCGTTATTGGCTGAAGCAGCGAGTGTGAGGTCGGCAATAGCGCAGGCGAGGTTCACCAGCAGCGAAAGTAATTTCGTTAACGAGTTAGCCCTAGAGAAATAGGTGCTGGATGGAATGGACTAAACGTTGTCTAAGAAAGAATAAGAGCCTTGAATCCTCACTTCTAATGAAGTGGAGACATAAGGCTCTCGGGGTATGGGAAGTTGTTGCTTAATCCAAAGGCTGCTCTATAACCTCGAAGCCGGCTTCTTTCCAGGCAGCCGTGCCTCCATCGATATAAGCCACGTTCTCGAAGCCCATTTGGTGCAGGATGTAAGCGCCCAGGGCTGCTTGTCCACCAGCTCCGCACGTGATCAGGACGGAACGGCTGCGATCAGCGAGACTTGGTTCGCGCAGCTGCTCGGGTACGTTCAGATCTGCCCGAATCGGCAGCATGCCCAGCGAGATATTGATGCTGCTAGGAATGAGTCCACATGCACCGGCATCTACTGCATCCTGTACGTCGATAACTAGCGTATCCGGGTTAGCATTGATTTGCTCCCGGGCTTCCAATGAAGTGACCCCTTGTACGTGCTCGCGTGCTTCTGTTACCATATCCTGAAAAGTTCTAGCCATGCTGTTGTAGCCTCCTGTCCCTATCGCTGTTGCCATCATTATGGTAATCGTTTATCCCATTATTATACGCTTTGTTTTTTGCCTAGCAGCTCTTGGATATCGGCTTCTATCGCAGCTGGCTCGGTACGTGCGGAGTATTGCTTAAGGACATTTCCTTCGCCATCCACTAGGAATTTGACGAAATTCCATTCAATATCCCCTGTATAGTAAGGAGCTGGAACATTCTCAACGAGATATTGGAACAACGGGCTGGCGTTCTCGCCTTTCACATCGCCTTTGGAGAAGATCGGGAAGGACACCTGGTAATTAAGCGAACAGAAGCTTTTGATTTCTTCATCTGTTCCAGGCTCTTGTCCAGCGAATTGATTGCTTGGGAAGCCTAATACGACAAATCCGTCCTCTTTATACGTATCATACAGTCTCTGAAGACCCTCGTATTGCGGAGTCAGACCGCAGCCGCTTGCCGTGTTGACGATCAGCAGCACATTTCCTTTGTAATCGGCCATTGCTTGTTCACCAGAATCCGTTGTTGCGACACTATAGTTGTATACAGACATTGTTATTAGCCTCCTTAATAGCATTAAATTAATTTGATACAATTTAATTTCACAAAACTAAATATAACGAATAATCATGCTATTGTCAATGCGGCTGAAGTACCTCTAAGCTAAGCAAACAACCCCTGACCAGCTGTGACTATCCAACGCTTTCAGTAGGTCTTCTCCACAGGTGCCTGCTCTAGGTTGCTCTCGCAGCAATTATTAGTTCGATAAATATCGAACATTGATCCTTGTAAGCTGAAGTGGTACACTTATCGTCATGAGAACCTATAAACAACCAGCTGTATCCGAACTGCGGCTCATTACCGTGCTGCATGCTATAAGTGATCCAATCCGGTTGAGAATTGCCGTATGCTTAGCTAGAACGGGAGAAAAGAACTGCTCGGCGCTTGAATATGATATAGCCAAATCCACGTTATCCCATCATGTCAAAATCTTAAGAGAAGCAGGCGTTATTGGTCTGCGTATCGAAGGCAAGCAGCATTATTATTCCATTCGCAAGGATGATCTGGAGGGCTGCTTCCCCGGTATCGTTCGAATGATTATGGAGACGGATGATCAGCTTCTTTTGATGTAGCGAATTCTTTGGCCATGTGAGACAATATATTTCGTCGTGCTAGGTGAAGACATAGGCATAGAACATTGGCTGAAGAAAGGCACTATGATGAAAAAAAGAGTAATGGATATCTTCACAATCATGATAGGAGCGATGCTGTTCGCGCTCGCTGTCAATCTGTTCGTCATTCCCAATGAATTGGGTGAAGGCGGCGTAACGGGAATCACCATCATTTTGTATTATTTAATGGAGTGGTCTCCCGGCCTGGTTAACTTAATTATTAATGTGATCCTATTAATCGTGGGTTATAAGTTTCTAGATAAGAATACGACTATCTACACGATCATTGCTGTTCTATTCAACTCGCTGTTCCTGCATCTGACGGAAAGCTGGCGTATCGCTTCGGATGAGCTGTTCGTGAATGCAATCTTCGGCGGCGTGTTTGCCGGTGTAGGCATCGGACTCATCATTCGAGTTGGTGGAACGACGGCAGGCTCGACCATTATAGCTAAGTTCATGAACAAATATTGGGACTGGAACATCAGCTACGCGTTGTTGTTCTGTGACTTGCTCGTTGCGTTCTCTTCGTATTTCATTATCGGGTCTGAGGCGCTGATGCTGACCATTATCATGCTGTATGTCGCAACGAAAGTAATGGACTTCATTATTGAAGGGGTCAACCCGAAGAAGGCGGTAACGATCATCTCCAAGGAGCAGAGCAAAATCGCTGAGCAAGTGAATGTGCTGATGGACAGAGGCGTTACCGTCTATTACGGTCATGGCTACTATACGAAAACACCGCAGGAGATTCTGTATATTGTCATCAGCAAGCAAGAGCTTAGTATGCTCAAAAAAATCGTGAAGGCTCATGATAAAGATGCTTTCATAACGATTCATGACGTGCGCGATGTATTCGGGGAAGGCTTTATCGATATCTCGAAGTAAATAGGAGCCTCCCTATTCCACAGCCCTGCCGGTGTGGAGCAGGGAGGCTCGGCTTATTAAGATAACGGAATGAGGAATGCGATTCATGATGAACACGAACAGAACCATTCAGATTCAGGCTTTGAAATACGGCAGCGTGCCCCATTATGAATGGGAGACGACACTTCTGGAGCAGACCGATTCCTACATTATTGTGACAGGCGAATACGGCCGTCAATTGCATCATTACACAAAGGGGAAAGTGTTCACGGTTAATAACCGATCCATCGAGTTTTTCTCCTTGAAGGACTGGTTCACCGTTAGCATTAACCTAGTCGATGGTGAGGTTGAAGACTATTATTGCAATATTGCCCAGCCTTCGCAGCTTGTTGATGGCAAGCTGACCTTCGTTGATCTGGATCTGGATTACATTCGGAATAAAGAAGGCATATGGCGAGTCGTTGATGAGGATGAGTTCGAGGTCAATGCCGTCCGGTATCACTATCCGGAGCAGCTAATCCATCAGGCAAGAATGGAATTAGAACGATTCCGCAGCATCGTAGAGCAGCAGCAGTTCCCGTTCGACGGCAAGCTGAATCCTTATGTCGAGGCAGTGAAGCAGCAATGGCCAATCGTTCAGAAGAGATAACGAAAGAGCCTGTTTGTCAGGTGATCTGGATAGTTTATAAATAGCCAAATAGGAACAGTGTACCAACAACTAGAAATGAGGCAAGTTATGAATAAGCTAATGAACAAGCAGATTGCATTGGTATCACGCCCGGTAGGCATGCCGACCGAAGCGAATTTTGAATGTAGAGAAGTGCCCGTGGCAGAGCCGGCGGAAGGCCAAGTTGTCGTTCGAACGATGTATCTGTCAGTCGACCCTTACATGCGAGGCAGAATGAATGACAGTAAATCGTATATTCCTCCGTTCCAGCTAGGTGAAGCGCTCACTGGCGGTGTCGTGGGTGAGATTGTTGCCTCCAAATCCGATGCCTTCAAGGCTGGGGATAAGGTGACTGGCATGCTGGGCTGGAGGCTGTACAATGTTGTGGATGCTGCCGCGGTTCGCGCAGTCGATGATACGAATGTGCCTCTATCCGCCTATTTGAGCATTATGGGCTTAACCGGTCTTACCGCTTATTTCGGCTTGCTTGATATTGGACAGCCAAAGGCTGGCGAGACCGTTGTCGTCTCTGGTGCAGCAGGCGCAGTAGGCATGGTGGTAGGACAGATCGCGAAGATCCAAGGTGCACGTGTTGTAGGGTTAGCAGGTTCCGACGAGAAAGTGAAATTGCTGACTGATGAGCTAGGGTTCGATGCGGCGATTAATTATAAAACAGCTGCTTCACTAAGCGAAGCGCTTGAGCAGGCTTGTCCGAATGGAGTAGATGTCTACTTCGACAATGTGGGAGGCTCGATCTCGGATACGGTCATGGAGCTATTGAATGATTATGCCCGCATTCCGCTCTGCGGCGCGATTTCTTCCTATAACAGCACGGATGGTGATATTGGCCCGCGTATTCATACGAAGCTGATCAAGACGCGCTCTCTCATTAAAGGCTTCGTGCTAAGCGATTATAACTTTCGTCTTGGCGAAGGCATGCAGGCGCTTCGGCAGTGGCTGGCTGAGGGCAAGCTGAAATATGAGGAAACGATTGTTGAAGGCTTCGATCAGGTTCCTGCCGCCTTCATTGCCTTGTTCCAAGGGAAGAATACGGGCAAGATGCTAGTGAAGATTACGGAGACGTAAGGCATAAGGTTCACATGTGAGAAAAGGGGGTTGTTCCTGGAGGTCAGATGACCGGCTAGGACAACCCCCTTGCTCTGGTAACAGACATTTTTTTATAGAAAGACTGCTGCTTATGGTATCCTAAAGGAAATCTTACAGCATGGGGTAGACCCGGCTATGAGGGGAGGACCAACAGCAATGGATCAAACGCTTAAGCCTTATACGCAAAAAGTAATAGCGATCATTAAGAGTATTCCTGAGGGATATGTGATGACGTATGGGCAAGTAGCAGCACTAGCCGGAAGCCCAAGAGGGGCGAGGCAGGTTGTACGCATCCTGCATTCACTCAGCCATATTCATCAACTGCCGTGGCATAGGGTTGTCAACGCCAAGGGCGAGATTGCGATTCAGAGTGATGAGTCCCGCATGAAGCAGACGCTTTATCTCGAGGATGAGGGTGTAGAAGTGGATAGGAACGGACGAATTGAGTTAGAGACGTACCGATATGAGCCTACTAATGAGGATGGCGGATAGACGATGAAGCTGCTGTCAGACAATTGGATGAAATATAAGCCAGCGATGCTCAATCTCCCTATTGATCGGCCGCTAGAGAAAGCGGATTTGATGGTGGAGTCTTTTGTGATGGAGCGGCATGACAAGATTGAGATGTATTATGCACCGCATAATGAATATGTGAACCGCTCAGCGAAGGTTGTCATTGTAGGCATCACGCCGGGATGGACGCAGATGCGAGAAGCATTCCAGACCGCGCGAGAAGGGCTGCGGCAGGGTCTGCCGGATGAGGAAGTCTGCAGAATGACGAAGGAAGCGGCTGGATTCGCAGGTCCAATGAGGCGTCATTTGATTCAGATGCTTCAGGAGCTGGAGCTGCATCATTATCTCGGCATAGCTTCTAGCAGCGAGCTGTTTCATGAGCAGCGCCAATTGCTGCATACGACCTCGCTGCTGCGCTATCCTGTATTCGTCTCGAAGAAGAACTACACGGGGACGGTGCCCGCATTATCCACAAGCCCGCTGCTGCGTGAGCCTGCGTTGTCTTTCATTCAAGAAGAGCTGACATTGCTGGACAAACCGTTCATCATTCCGCTGGGCAAAACCGTCGAGAGTATTCTTCGCCTGCTGGTACAGGAAGGACAAGTGGATAGTGAGCGCTGCTTATGGGGATTTCCTCATCCATCAGGGGCGAATGGGCATCGGCATAAGCAATTCAGCGACAACTATGCCAACATGGCGCAGCTGCTGAAGCGGGCTTTTGAATAATAAGCAGAGAGCTCGAGATTGGGAAACAGCAAGGGGAGAGATGCGTGGTTATACTATTGAATGGGCTGGCAGCTATGGTGCTGCTAGCTGTGCTAACCATTGTCTATCGGAGCTGGAGGAACGGGATTTCTCCAATGCCTTCATCTGCTCCTGTAAGGCAAGCCGTTACAGCTGAGATTAGTCGGCTGCCGCAGAAGGCTGGGAATCTGATCGAGGCGGGCTCAGGCTGGGGGACGCTAGCGCTGCAAATTGCGAGAAACTGTGCAGGCTGGAGCATCATTGGAATCGAGAATGCCTCTCTGCCGCTATGGTTCTCCCGAGCCGCAGGGAAGCTCAGCCCAAGCCAAGGGAGCAGGAGCAAAGCGGTTTTCCTGCGCGGTGATTTGTACCAGTATCGATACGAGCATGCCGATGCTGTTGTCTGCTATCTTTATCCAGGAGCCATGAAGCGGCTGAGTCCTATTCTGAGAGAGCAGCTGGCGCCGGGAGTGCGAGTCATTAGTGTGTGCTTCGCACTGCCTGGCTGGGAGCCTGAGCGTGTGGTCACCTGCAAGGATATGTATCGGACCAAGATATATATCTATCACGCTGGCTCGGCAGCTTAATTAGCCTAGATAGATGAGACAATCTGTCCAGATATTTTGAGGAGAGGTCATTAGCGCGATATCTTTGAGAAATGAGTTGAGTATGAGTTAGCTGATAGCGCGTGACGGAACACTGCATTTCGTACAGCAGAATGAGCGAATGTAGCAGGATAACCACCTCCAGACTGCATTTCTGGACCTCTGTCAAGAAAGTGGACAACATCAATCATTTAGCTTCCCCTTTTGTAATACATGGACTCAAACTGAACAGGCGATACGTACCCTAAAGTTCCGTGAATTCGCTT